>CAYTBO010000007.1:0-16027 GCA_964436055.1 uncultured Ohtaekwangia sp. | reverse complement strand
CATACCAAATATTCCAAGACAAGAAATAAAAATAGCAATGGCCGAAAAGACCGCAAATATTCTGCTGAAATGAATCTCCGATTTATATTGCTCATCATAGTAAGCATTCAGAAAAAAGTAGTCAAATGGTTTCTCCGGCCTTGCCTCTTTCCACGCCTTCTCTGTAGCCAACACTGCCTCGTTAGCATGAATGGTGTTGTTTAGAAGGATTGAATAATAAACCATCTGACCTCTATTTCTAAGGAGTCTGAAAATAGTGGGATATATCGGATTTTTCACTGACTCATGCCTATAATCCTCTACTACTCCGATAATCTTCCATTTGTCCCAGTCATCCTCCATAAAATATATCTCTTTGTTCAGTGCCTCTTCAATTGACGCAAATCCAAGTTCACGAACAGTGCTTTCGGTCACGACCAGAGATAGTTTATTTCTATCCTCACCGCTGTCCTGAGAATAATTACGGCCAGCTTTAAGTTTAAGCGCAAAGACATCAAGGAAATCATAATCGACATATATTACTTTATAAGGGATTTGCTTGTCAGGGTCACTTAGTGATCGCTTAGCAAGATCAACATAGGTAAATCCTACTGGTTCTCCTGGAATAGCAGATGATGTCGTTAAATTTTGAACCACTGAATTTTGAAGTAGTTTGTTTCTGAACTCAGAATTTTTTTCTTGGCGCAATGAATCTTCATATGCAGAATAATTTGTTGGATTGTAAACAGTCAAAATCTGACTTAGGTTAACGTTCCCATTGACCTTCCGCATGAAGTCAAGTTGATGGGAGATTACGATTAAAAATGCGATTAAGCTTATGGAGAACACAAACTGAAACACTAACAGGGACTTCCTTAAAGAAACACCTTGGATACTTCCAGTTAACTTACCTTTCAACGAAGCAATGGGATTAAATTTCAACAAAAGAACAACAGGATAAATTCCAGTCACGATTGTTCCAAGAAAAAATATACTGAGAGAGATCACCCAAAGTAAGGGGATGGAAAGCTGTAGGTTATTTACAGGGATACCTGTAATGAAACTGTAAAAAGGCAGTACAAAGTACACGAGCAAACACGAAATAAAAACAGCTATTAGGTTAACAAGGAGGTATTGGATAAAAAACTGAAGAATCAATTCTGATTTTGAAGAGCCAATAATCCTTCTCAATCCCACTTCTTTTAGTCGAGTAATAAAACGTGCCGTCTCTAGATTGATGTAATTGATCCATGCGACAAGCAAAATGATTAGAAAGGCTGCACCAAATATATCTTATTTTCCGAAGTCATAATAAGTACCCCAGTATTTCCGGGCCATTTGTAAAACCTGACCACACTCTGAACTTCTGGAAAGTGCTGTTTCATAAAATTACCGACACCAAATAGTGTTTTGGCAGACGAGTTTTGTAACTCTCCACTTTCATGTTTCTCTGATGTCACTCTGAATAGTTCGTCTTTATTTTCATGAAACTGGTCGTACCCCATCTCATAGTTTAAATATTGAAGAATAAGAAATGCAGCAGTGAATCCTACTGCCAATCCGCATACATTGAGTATCGAAAAGATCTTGTTCTTCATCAAATGTCGATAAGCGATTTTAAAATGGTTCTTGAGCATCTGATAATTTTTTTAAGTTAAATGATACTTTACAATATTGTTTGGAAGTCAGTTTTGCTGCCCCCTTTTCTTGGTGGCAAAGGTTGGCTCTTTTGCTTGTTTTGGTGGCGCGGGGGTATGTACGGCAAGCAAATATGCCAATGCGGGTGGCCACTACTCTGTCCCGCGGCATTGTGCATAACACAGGAATAAGAGCCATATGCCACACATCCATCACATATTTTAGGGTTAATCTACTAAGTTTTTTGTGTGATTAAAAATATTCAATCGTATATAAAATCCCGTTATTTCCTTCTTATAGCCAATTTTACATTGGCGTTTACGCATAAAATAACAACAGAATGATTGTTGTGATATTGTCAAAGCTGACCTAACGAATTATTCGTATTAATCAATTTGTTTGAATGACTATTTGATCTTGCTGAGCTCTGGTCCGGTAAAATAGCCCTCTTTGATCAATTCCATCAACTGTGCCGGTGTCGGTTTTATCTGGTAGTAGGTGTCTTCGTTATCACGTATTTCTTTAACGCTTAATTTTTTAGAAATCTTTCTCAACTTTTCCTTTCGTTTGGCATCATCCTGGATGTCAATGGAAAGAAACTGAATGGCTCCGTATGATTTTTGATTAATCAGCCTGAGTACCCACTGATCTCCCGATTTAAAATTGACAAAGTAATTGTTTTGGTAAAACTTAACGACCAGCGTATCGCTCAAGTGGCCACCACCCAACCAATCATCATCATGTTTGTCTTTGAAGTGATATCCCCATGATTCGATAATCAGTGTATCGGATTCATCGCCAGTGATTTCATCATACGATAGGTATTGACCCTGTAAGTTTCTTGGTATTTCTTTTAAAGGGGCAATGCCGGCAGGCTGTGGTTCTGTGAAAGAAACCTCCTTACAGGAAATAAGGAGGCTGGCCCAAATAATTGTCAGAAATGTTGCCCTCATAGAGAGAATGATTTGGGACGAAGTTAGCAGTTTATAAGTAGATATTTTTCAAAATGATAGATGCTGTCATCAAATTGGAACCGCTCCTGAAAGACTGGTTAATGCTTTTAAGATTATTGTGTACATTGAACACATCAAAAAATTGTTCTATGAGGTTTTCAATATCTATCCTATTTGCCGTATTCATAACATTAACCGGCTATTCACAATCGAAAAAAGGCAACACTGACTATGCCAAAGAAATTGAAAAGCTTTCAAAGCATAAATTAATTGTCAGTGCATTTAAAGCGATAGATGAGCTGGAGCCTCAAACCAGAAAAGATCATATTTATTTGACTGAAATTCCTGCCCCTCCATTTAAGGAAACAGCACGGGCCAAGGCTTACGCAAAGTTGCTGGAGGAAGCGGGAGCTGATAAAGTATGGATTGATGCAGAAGGGAATGTGTTGGCGGAACGTAAAGGAAAAAAAGGCGGCCGGCTGATTGCCCTGGATGCTCACCTGGACACGGTGTTTCCCGAGGAAACAGATGTGAAGGTAAAAATTGTGGGGGATACATTGAAAGCCCCGGGTATCGGTGATGACACACGCGGATTGGCCGCGGTACTTACCGTACTGCGTGCCATGGAAAAAGCTCAGGTAGAAACGGAGGCAGATCTGCTCATTGTAGGAACGGTTGGAGAGGAGGGGCTTGGTGATTTAAGAGGTATGAAATACATCTTTGAAAAAACTGATATGAAATTCGATACCTGGCTTGCTGTAGATGGCAGAGACATAGGTCGCATCGTTTCAGTAGGACTTGGGTCGGTACGGTATAAGGTAACTTTTGAAGGACCGGGTGGTCACTCGTGGGGTGCATTTGGTTTGGGAAATCCACAGCATGCAATGGGTAAAGCCATTGATTATTTTTCAGAAGCTGCCGCTAAATTCACCGCTACTGGATCAAAGACAAGTTTTAATGTTGGCCGGATTGGCGGAGGCACATCTGTAAATTCTATCCCCTTCGAATCGTGGATGGAAGTAGACATGCGAAGCGTTGATCCGGAAAGGCTTCAAAAAATTGATTCCATATTTAATACTTCAATGCAACGGGCTTTGGTCGACTACAATAAGAATATCAGAAGCGGCCCTCCGTTAACGGTAAGAGTTGACAAGATCGGGTCACGCCCTTCCGGTTTTCAGTCTGATGAAATGCCGCTCGTTCAGCGTGCTATGGCTGCGGCCAAACTTTTTGTTAATGATGTCTCGACACACCCAAGTTCTACCAATTCCAACATACCCATTTCTAAAGGAATTCCTGCCGTTACGCTGGGGAGTGGTGGCGATGGTGGCGGGGCACATGCGCTTCATGAATGGTGGGTGAACAAGAATGGCGCAGATGCCATTAAGTTTATATTGCTATTGACTGTAGCTGAGGCGGGATTGGCAAAATAGACTTCAATGCAGAAATCACTTACTGCTGAACAAAAGTTTTGGAGCGGCTGCAATCAGGGGTATTCCAAAAAACAAAATCATGGCATAGGCCATGAATGAATATCCTTTTGCAATCAAATCGATAATACCTACCTGGGCCAATAGCATTGCAGCTACGAGCGCCACGAAAGAGATCATTGCTTTGCGTGTACCGGATAAATTCTTTCCTGTTGTTTGATACACGTCTACTTCAACACGACCAATAAATGCATGAATGATACCGGTTGCAGTTTCAACTAATGTCCAGCCAACTACGATACCAAAGATGACGATGAGGTAAGATCCAAATGGCTCAAGCATTTTGAGCCACGGTACGCTCGCATTGATGATTTCACTTTGCGGGTAGTAAGCCATAAGGGCCAGGTAAGTAAGAAACCAGGGGATAGTCATTAAAAACCCGGAAATAACGCCTGCGATAATACTTTCTTTTCGTGATTGAATTCTTTTGAGCGTAAAAAATGAAGCTGGATATACGGCCAGGTTATAGCCGACATACGTAATGCCGGTCCAGACGAGTAAGAAAAAACCAGGTGAGTTTGTATTGGTGTTGGTATTCCAGTCATTGAACAAGTAAATAATCCGGTCACCATGATTTACAAATACTACTACACTAAAAACTGTGTATGCTGCAAATAGGGCAAAAGTTCCGATCGTTTTCATCCTTGCAATGAATTGCTCTCCCCTATAGTTAAGAAAGCCCACCAGCACAATGATCAGCACAATACCCACCCATATGTTGAAGCCTAGTGTGGTTTTCAATATTTCTCCGGCTGCAGAAGCCATTACAGCAATGATGAGAACGCTCAGCATCAAATAGGATATTTCATAGACAATCCAGGCACGCCCGATTAGTTTCTTTAGCAGAGATTTATAATCAAAAACCTGCCATTGCCGGCATGCTTCAAATGATAGAATAGCCAATGCCGTGAATCCAATGAATATGGCTATCCCACTGATCCATCCGCTTGCCCCAAATCGTCCGCCAAACTCAACGATTTCTCTACCGGTAGCAAAACCGCCACCGATAAGTACGGATTGTAGAATAATACCTGGAAGAAAAAGCCTACCTATATGTTTCACAGGATCACCCGATTTTAACTGAAGTCATAGAAATTGATCCCATAATGGCTTTGTCATTAAAAAGTGCCACCGGCTCATTGAAATCGTGAAGAGCCAGCGTGTAGAGCAGTGGTAAGTAATGTTCAGGTGTTGGTATTGACAAAGCAATCTCTTTGCCCAGTGAATGATAGTTCACCATGGCATCAAAATTTCTGTCAAAAATTAGTTCTTTCATTTTCTCATTTGCCTCCATTGCCCAATCGTATCCTTCGTTCGGTTTTTTCCAATCCATTATTCTCAGGTTGTGTACCATATTGCCGCTACCCACGATTAAGACGCCTTTTCTGCGCAGCGATTTTAGTTCTCTCGCCAGGTCAAAGTGATATGATGGTGGCTTGATACGGTCGAGACTTAGTTGAATTACAGGCAGATCTGCCTGCGGATAAAGATGCTTCACCACACTCCAGCAGCCATGATCAAGGCCCCAGCTTTGATCTAATTCTACTTCGGTGCTTTGTATTGTTTTTCTGGTTTCCTCAGCAAGGGCAGGACTTCCGGGAGCGGGGTATTCAACTTCAAAAAGCTGCTGGGGAAATCCATAGTAATCGTGAATGATTTTGGGCGACTCCATGGCGGTAACTTTGGTGCCTACTGTTTCCCAGTGAGCAGAAACACAAAGGATAGCTTGTGGCTTGGGTAAGCTTTCACCCGTTTTTTGCCAGCCTTTCACAAAATCATTTTGTTCGATGGCATTCATAGGACTGCCGTGGCCAAGGAAGACCACAGGAAATTTTTCTGTAGCTGAAAAGGGATTAGTAAGTTTATCTAAATTTTTCAGACTCATTTTTGAAATCAATGGTGTTGGATAAAGAAATGATGAAAATGAATGATTCCGCAGGTGTAATTCCGCATGGCTTTTTGATTTTAAAATATTACTTTCGAAATAACCTAAACCTATTTGCTCATGAAGATAACGTATACTTTAATCTTTTCCTTGACTCTTGCTGTCGCATTTGCGCAGGCACCAAAGTGGCCCGCAAAAAAAATTACCGCTGTAAAAACTGAAGTCGCACAGAAAATTCAGGATCGGTCCAAGCTTGCTCAGGTAATGGTAGACAAAGTGTTCAGCTTTTCAGAGCTGGGATTTCAGGAATACGAAACATCAAAATACCTCACGGGCATTTTAAAAGAAAATGGTTTTAAGGTTGAAATGGGTATAGCTGGAATACCCACTGCGTGGATGGCTACGTGGGGCAGTGGCAAACCCGTGATTGCATTGGGAAGTGATGTGGATTGTATTCCCAAAGCATCTCAGAAACCTGGTGTTGCCTATCATGATCCCATCGTTGAAGGTGCTCCGGGTCATGGAGAAGGTCACAATTCCGGTGTACCAATGAATGTGCTGGCAGCGATTGCGGTAAAAGAAATAATGGAACGTGATAAGTTACCAGGCACGCTCGTGATATGGCCGGGTATAGCAGAAGAGCAACTTGCCACCAAAGCATTTTTTACCCGAGACGGATATTTTGACAACGTTGACGTTTGCCTATTCGCTCATGTCAGTTCCAATTTGAATGTATCCTGGGGAGACGCTTGGGGAACCGGATTAATCTCAGTTGAATATACTTTCAGTGGTGAGTCGGCACACTCTGCCGGAGCACCGTGGAGAGGAAGAAGTGCAGCAGATGCCGTAGAACTTATGAGCGTGGGTTGGCAATATCAACGTGAACATTTGGATCCTATGCAACGCTCTCATCACGTCATTACCAATGGAGGAGATCAACCTAATGTAGTGCCTTCAAAAGCTTCGATTTGGTTTTACTATCGGCAAATAACTTATCCGGAAATCATGGAATTATATGAAAAGGGAAATAAGATAGCTGAAGGGGCTGCGATGATGACAGGAACAACGGTCGAGCGAAGAATTCTTGGATCTGCATGGCCGCGTCATTATAATAAAACAGTGGCGCAAACAATGTATGAAAACATCAAAACGGTTGGGTTGCCTGCCTGGAGTAATGAAGATCAGATGTTGGCCAAAGCGGTTCAGCGGGAAGTAAAATCAACAAGGGATACAACGGGAATGCCCAACAAAATTGAAGAACTGCAGGGCCCTTTGAAAAGTCCGCAAAGTGGAGGGTCGGATGACATTGGTGATATCTCCTGGAAGGTTCCCACCATCACACTGAGTTATCCTTCCAATATTCCGGGCTTGCAAGGTCATCATTGGTCAAATGCAATTGCAATGGCTACACCTATTGCACATAAAGGTGTAGTTGCCGGAGCGAAAGTTCAGGCCATGACGATATTGGATTTGATCATGAAGCCTGAGTTGGTAGAAAGTGCCTGGGATTATTTTCGCTCAGAACAATCCGCCAAAATCAAATATCAGCCCATGATTGGTAAGGATGATAAGCCGGCCATTTACCTGAATGAAAGTATCATGAAAACTTACAAGCCTGAACTTGAGAAGTTCTACTACGATGAAACAAAATATGATAGCTACCTGGAACAGCTTGGAATAGAATATCCAACACTGAAAAAATAATTATTCACACTTGTTCCGCTAGTATCTCAAAACTGGCGGAACGCTTTTACTCATTGTAGAAATCAATCAAGGCTCCAAAGTAAGCATCATTCCAACCTTCCTTGATATCTTCAAATTCTTCATCTGGAATGTTGGTGTGGCGTAGCTCTGCAGACGTTCCATCTGCGTGTGGATGAAGTACGATGGTAACAATTGAAGCTTCCGGCTGATCTCCAAAGTACCACTGCTGTCCAATTTTTTTTCCATCAATGAATTCAAGATTTTTACCTGAAATGCTTCCGCTCCATAATGAAAATTCAGATCCTGGCTCGGTAGACATTTCAGCATCTTCACCCGTCCATAAATGGAGTGTGTTTGGATTAGTTATCGCAAGGTATACATCCTCAGGAGGTGCAGGTATGATGAAGTATTTCTTGTAATCTTTCATTTTTGATGTTGACACATTCAAATTAATTGTAAACTAAATCAAAAAATTATTTAGAACGCATTCGAATTGCTTGTAAACTGTTCAATTCAATTTTTATTAACTTTGAATCCCTATTCATTATTCACCTGACAAGTTATGATGCGAATAAAGTACATTATTATAGCAGGAATCGCTTTTTCAGTCGGATTAGCGCCTGCTTCCGGTCAATTGCTGAACAAAGTGAAGCAAAGGGCGGCACAGAAAGCAGAACAAGCCCTTGACAAGAAAATTGGTGTGGGAGGTAATCAGAATACCAATAACACCAACAATCAGGGTGGATCAAACAGCCCCGGCAACTCGGGCAATAATCCTTCTAACAACTCGGGTGGCGGATTGATTACAACACCACCTGATGTTCAGCAAAACATTTCCGATGCACAAAGTGCTTACAAATCCGGAAGCTATGGCGAAGCGCGTTATTCCATTCAGCAGGCTATGCTGGGTGTGGAGATGGAAATAGGAAACAAAATATTGAACTCGTTGCCGGAATCTATCAGTGGACTGCCCAAGGATTCGAGTTCTGATCGGGTGACGAGTACCGGCTTTGGCTGGGTAGGATTAACCATTCAGCGTGAATACAATGACAGCAACGATAAAGAATTCAGCGTGACCGTTGCCAACAATTCAATGATGATGTCGGTTGTAAATATGTATTTAACCAGTGGAGGATATTCACAAACAACCGGAGGTGAACAAAACTGGAAGCAAACAAAACTGAAAGGGCATCGGGCGATTATAGAATACAATGAAAGAAGCGGCTACAAACTTAGTGTGCCTATCGGTCAATCTTCGCTCGTAGTTTGTGAAGGCGTAAACTTTGCCACTGAACCTGATATGATGAAGGCTTCTGAAGAGATTGACATTGATGGAATTAAAGCAATGTTGGGCGAACAATAAATTCAAAATGATTATGGAAAAAATATTCACTTATATATTTCTTTTGGCAGCCGGATTTGCGACAGCCCAGAATTTTGATAAAAATGTTGCTACCGCTAAATCATCCTATGGTTCCGGTGACCTTGAGAACACCAGGTTTGCGCTGGAGCAAGCCTTACATGATCTAGATGTGATCATTGGTCAGGAGATTATGAAAATGCTCCCCACAAAACTTGGATCACTGGATTATGACGACACGAATGATAATGTAACAGGAGGTGCAGGAATGGCAACCGGTCTATTTGTGTCAAGGTCTTATGGGGCTCATCCAAATTCCGCAAAGATTGATATCATCAATAATTCACCAATGATAAATTCCATTAATGCCATACTGGCTATTCCTTTTGTTGGAAACTCTGCTGATGGTACGCAGAAGGTGGTGAAAGTTCAAGGCTACAAATCGATACTCAACAAAAGAGTAGATGAAGAAACAGGTAAGACGGGATATACCCTTCAGGTACCGATGAACAACACTTTGTTTACGTTGGAGATGGATGATACCAATGAAAATGAAATTCAATCGCTGGCCAATAGTATTCCGCTGAACAAGATCGCACAGATGGCGCAGTAAGACAACTAAATTCAAGATTCGGAATTGAAGTTATTTTACTCAATTCTGAATCTTGAGATTTTTCTAGATTTTAGATTCCAATTCTTCAATTTTTGATTGCGCTTCTGTTTTACCATAAAAAACAGCAAGCCTGTAAAGTTCAAGTGCCTCTTCACGGGTCTCTTTTCTTTTACGTGGTGCAAATTTAGTTCTGTCAGCTGCAGATTCCACAGCCTGGGCCCTCAGGTAATATTCTTCACCCTGATCAATCTTGGATTGACTGATCATGTCACTGACCTGCTTTTCCAATGTAATAATTTGCGTGCCCGAACTATCCAACATGGTTATTTTTTCGGCAAGCTCAGCTGTTTGCAACTCCACTGTTTTAATCAGGTTGTCATTTTCATTTCTGTACCGGCTCACCTGATCCTGTAAAACTGCCAGCTCACTATTTCTGCTTTCAAGTTCAGCCTTGAGTTTTTTAATGGTGCTGGCATAGTTTCTACTTGCCGATCGGGATGATTTTGCTGAAGCCTCTAATGCCTTGATTTTATCTTCTGTGTTTTTCACATATTCATTGAGGTTGCGCATGCGCAAGAGGTACTGATCATAGCTGGTACCTTCCAGCATAGTGGTTCTCAGTAAATTCCGATTTACATCAATGGAATCCATTAGAACGCCAACTTCTTCAAGCGTGTTAGCCACTTGTTGGTTAGTCAATAGCTCCAACTTCAATGAATCCAACTCTTTTTGCATTGTTGCTTGTTTCGAGCCAACGTCACAACCTGCCAATAAAACCACGGTAGACAAAAAAAATGTGATCCTGAGAATCATAATAGATTAGTTTGGTTTGTTTGATGCAAGGAACGAATTGTTTATCTGGAGTATTGAGGTCTAGGGGGTGAGCTGCGAATGAAACCGATAATGTGTTTAATGAATCGGCAGAAAAACCGCTGGTCATCATTCCAGACGGCATATCAAAGTCTTTTCCTTAACATTTAAATTTCCCTTAAATTCAATAATGAAATTTCCACAAGATCTGAATATGCGTCTTATCATTTTGCTTTTTGCTGTTATTACGTTCTCTATTAGTTGTTTAGCACAACATCCTCAGAACATCATTCGTGAGGAAATAAAAATTCCGATGCGTGATGGTGTCAACCTGGGTGCAATTGTCTATCGACCCGATAAGCCTGGGAAATTTCCAGCGATAGTTTATCGTACACCCTATGGCATAGACGACTACGATACTTACGCACAGTTTCCACTGAAGGCATCCAAGCAAGGATATATGGTTTTTCTGGTAGATGTAAGAGGTCGTTATCGGAGTGAAGGAGAATTTGTGGCTTATAAAAATGAAAAGAAGGATGGGTATGATGTCATAGAGTGGGTCGGCACTTCAGAGTATTGTGATGGAAAAGTGGGAACGTATGGTGGATCATATCCGGGTATCGTGCAATGGCTTGCCATGTCACAGGGGCCTCCCCATCTTGCTGCTGCTGCTCCGGAAATGACACCTATCAGCAGTCACCATTTCTTTTATTATGGCGGTGCGTTTTCTATGCCCTGGCTGGATTGGTTCATGCCACTCATTTTTGCGGACAAGAGGAAGAAGGCAAACGATACAGCCGGCACATGGGATGATGAGTTAGCTTACAAGGAGTGGGTGAAGAGCGACCGAAGAAAATGGTATTCATACAGACCTTTGATGGGCTTGCCCATTTTAAAAAAATATGCTCCTGAGTATTATGACTGGCTGAGCAATCCAGAGCAAACAGAATTTTGGAATTTTGTGAATGTTGAAAATGACTTTAAAAAATTTAAGATTCCTGTTTTTCTACTTAGCGGATGGTACGATGCCGGTTATGGACCGGAAGGAGCAAGCCGAGGTTTTAGAAAAATGCAGGAGGAAGCTGAAAATGACCATGCAAAAAGGAACACCAAACTTATTCTGGGGCCATGGAACCACACATCGCTTCATACTCGAAAGACCCATTTTGGCGAAATGGAATTCTATGAATCAGCAGGTTTGGATTATGATACTGAATTATTATTATGGTTTGATGAACACCTAAAGGGAATTCCCAACCAAAGCAAGTTGCCACTCGTAAGTATTTTCGTGATGGGGGCAAACAAGTGGCGGGCTGAAAGCGAATGGCCCATAAAGCGAACAGTTCCCACTAATTTTTATTTACACAGTTCAGGTCGGGTAGCATTAGATAAATCAGATGGGCAATTGGACAACCAACTACCGGGTGATGAAAAAAGCGATAGTTATATTTTTGATCCAAATAATCCGTATTGGGATATTTCATTTGAAAAATCATACCCTTTTGATCAACGCGATAATGAAAGCAGAAAAGATGTAGTGGTTTATACCTCGGCTTTGTTGCTAGAAGATATTGAAGTGACTGGTGAGGTAGCCGCAGAGCTATTTGTGAGTTCCACGGCCAGAGACACGGATTTTTCTATTACCCTTACAGATGTATATCCTGATGGAAAGTCGATTAATTTGTCGGGCTTGGATGCGGGATATCTGCGTATGCGATACCGCGATGGTTTTGAAAAGCAGGAACTCATTAAGCCCGGTGAGGTTTACAAGATCAGGATTGATCAATTGTATACGGCAAATGTATTTAAGAAAGGGCACCGGATCAGACTGCAGATCACCAGCAGCAAGACCCCACATTACGATCCTAATCCCAATACCGGCAACGAAATCGCTACTGAAAAAAATTTGATTCCAGCTACGAATACAATTCATCATTCTAAAAAATATCCTTCTCGACTTATTCTCCCCGTTATTCCAAAATGATAAAAGTAATCCTGTGTTTTTTCTTGTATTGTCAGGTTCAATTCCTGGCGAAGGGCCAATCGTCATTCAATATCATTCGTGAAAAGGTAACGATTCCACTGAGTGACGGTGTGAAGCTGGGTGCCATCATGTACAGACCTGCCACTCCGGGTAAATATCCGGCATTGGTGCTTCGTACACCTTATGATGCATCCAAAGATGACGTGAACCTTGACTTCAATCGCAAAGCAGCAAAAAATGGTTATGTTGTTTTTCTCGTTGATGTACGAGGTAGGTATACCAGTGAGGGAATTTTCGAAGCCTATCGCTCTGAGAAGCAGGACGGCTATGATGTGATTGAATGGATTGGGAAGTCTCAATATTGTAATGGAAAAGTAGGATCCTACGGAATTTCCTATCGAGGTTATGTGCAATGGCTGGCGATGTCGCAGAGTCCACCTCACCTGGCAGCGGCCGCACCAGCCAATACACCGATTACCAGCCATGATTTCTTTTACAACGGTGGTGCATTCTCCACGGCCTGGCTGGATTGGTTTATGCCATCAATTTTTGCCGATAAAAGAAAAAGAGAAAATGATTCTTCCGGTCCCTGGGATAGTGCATTGGCCAGGGAAGAATGGAATAATGCTGACAAAATAAAATGGTATTCCTACAGACCCTTATATGATCTTCCCTTGCTGAAAAAGTATGGTCCGGAATATTATGAATGGATGAAGCACCCAGAAAAATCATCGTGGTGGGATTTCGCCCGCATTGAAGATGACTTTGGAAAGATTAATGTGCCCGCATTTCTGATTAGCGGATGGTACGATGCTTCTTATGGGCCTGAGGGAGCCACAAAGGGGTATAATAAAATGCGGACAGAGGCTGGTTCAGAATTGGCACGTAAAAACACGAGGCTAATTCTAGGCCCGTGGCATCATACCTGGCCCACGATGCGCAAAACTACTTTCGGTGAAGTTGATTTTGGACCATCAGCAGGACTTGACTATGATGCAGAATTATTAAGTTGGTTTGATACTCAATTGAAAGGTAGCAGCAACGATACAAAAGCGCCGGTTAGCATCTTTGTAATGGGTGACAACGTATGGCGCGATGAACAGGAATGGCCGCTGAGTAGGGCCGTGCCTACAGATTTTTATTTGCACAGCAATGGAAATGCAGCCATCGACAAGTCGGCAGGTTTGCTCAACAATAAAAAACCTTTGGATGAAAGCAGTGATTCCTATATTTTTGATCCAGCCAATCCTTATTGGGATATTTCCTACCTTAATTCATATCCCTATGATCAAAGAAACAACGAGAGCAGAAAAGATGTGCTGGTGTACACATCTGCTCCGCTAGAGCATGATCAGGAGATAACAGGAGAAATGGTTGCTGAATTATTCGTAAGCTCAAAAGGAAAGGATACGGATTTTAGCATTTCTATTTGCGATGTTTTTCCGGATGGACGCTCGATAAACGTAAGCGGATTGGATGCCGGATATTTAAGGATGCGCTATCGCAATGGGTTTGAAAAACAGGAATTGATGAAACCCGATGATGTGTATCAGATCAGGATTGATAAGATATACACTTCCAATGTTTTTAAAAAAGGACATCGTATTCGACTGCAAATTACCAGCAGCAAGGCGCCTCACTATGACCCAAATCCGAATACAGGAACCGAAATTGCTACCGAAACTAAGCTGATGTCAATCGTAAATACCATTCATCATAGCAAGAAGTATCCTTCAAAGATCATTCTTCCTGTGACTCCTAAATGATGGCTAATGAGCGGATGCGAAAATATTCGCTATCCTTTTTGAAAAATAACTAAACTGATCAGACCTTCCTTCGTTTTAGTGTTCAATGTCAGATTGAACCAAGTTTTAAAATAGTATCTTTACAAAATGCAATTACCTCTACACAAGGCTTTAACATCTAGAGGTTTCAATTGACTTTGAGAGTTATTCATTGTGTCAAAAATTTATTCTGATCGTGACAAGGATTTGTTAAACTTTAAAGCCAAATACACCTTAACAATAGGTGAAATGAAAAAACTGAACTAATGGAACTATACAAAAAACTACTGGAAAATAATCTAAAATGGGTAGAGTCTAAACTAGCGGAAGATTCTCAATACTTCGAGCGATTAGCTCAGGGACAAAAGCCACCGCTACTCTGGATTGGATGTGCGGATAGTCGCGTGCCAGCCAATGAGATCATAGGAGCAGCACCTGGTGAAGTTTTTGTTCACCGCAATATTGCCAATATGGTGGTGCATACCGATATGAATATGTTGAGTGTTTTGGACTATGCCGTTAATGTGCTGAAAGTGCAACACGTGATTGTATGTGGGCACTACGGATGTGGCGGGGGAAAGGCTGCATTAACCAATCAGCAATTTGGAATCATTGACAATTGGATACGGCATATTAAGGATGTGTATCGTCTTCATCATGAAGAATTGGAAGCAATAGAAGATCCACAGGCTAAGGAAAACAGATTTATTGAACTCAATGTGATAGAACAGGTTTATGACCTGAGTAAAACTTCCATCATTCAAAACTCATGGAGCAACCATAAGGCTCCTCACATTCATGGTTGGGTTTATGATATTAGAAATGGTATCATCAAGGACCTCCAAGTCTCTTTGAATGATAACCTGGATTTGCCAAAAGTGTATCAATTCGACAAGGTGACAGCATTGAAGTAGTTGTTGTACCACAATCCTTATTCAAGCCTGTGCCTTCCTATCCTGGGAGGCATTTTTTTGTATTATGGACACAAAATCTAAACCCATCGGGCATAGGGGTATTAAGTTATTGAGTTGTCTTTAACCTAAATGCCTTAAAACCGTAAATTGCGCTGAAGTACAATTATTGATAGTGGAATTAGCGGAAATCGACCAGTTTAAGGCAATTAGAGAAGGGAACGAAACCGCTTTTGAGATGATTTTTCGAGCGCACTATCAATCATTGTGCAATTATGCCAATTCGTTTGTGCGGGACCAGCGTGAGTGCATTTAAGGATGACTATTTAACAAGATCAAATGTCAATAGCTTTTTACTGGTGCCATTTACAATAATTTCAAGTTTATGCTTCCCGGCATAATGTTTTCTGGTGGTGAAATCCTGAAATCGATGTGACCTCAAAAAATGAATGGTTTCAAATGGCTTTAATTCTTTTTCGGATACTTTGAATACTTTTCTTGAAAGTTTGCCTGTGGAGGTCAGGAAAGTTATCGCATACTCAATTCTGAATTGAGTCTTCTTTTTTTCGTTGTTTTTTATATCAAACTGAAGGGTAGCAGATTGACCAATTCGAATCTTATTGGAAGACAACTTTAGTTTGGATATTTCTGAAACGATCTTAGGATTAAATCCATGAAAACTAAGTGCAGCGTGATGCCCTTGTTTTAGTAATGTACGACTGCCATGTTTCAAAATCCAGTTTGTTTCGGGACTAATGCCCTTCCATTTTTTAGCAATCTTCAGAACTAATTCCGGGTGATCTTTGGCAATGTCATTCAAATTATTGGCAACACTTCTTCTTACAAAATCAGATTGGTCCTTCTTCAGGTTTTCCAGAACAGGAATGATAGGAGATGGATTTTCTTTGAATAAAGG
>CAYTBO010000006.1:33940-73108 GCA_964436055.1 uncultured Ohtaekwangia sp. | reverse complement strand
AGAAAATGCTGGTGAACCCACTTGCCAATGTCGCCTGTTTTAAACCATCCGTCTTCTGTGAAGACAGCTTTCGTCAATTCGGGCTTAAGATAATAGCCAATCATTACATTGGGACCTTTTACCAGAATTTCTCCTTCTGCTGCGTCATCCATGTTATCAATTTTGACTTGGACGCCGGGGATAACCAACCCCACGGTACCATACCGGTTCATGCCTGGCTCAAACCGGTTAATGCTGATTAGGGGCGCTGTTTCTGTGAGGCCATAGCCTTCAACCACATGAACGCCTGCCGCAGATAAGAGTCTACCAATTTCAGGACGGAGTGCTGCGGCACCTACCGCCATGTATCGTATTTTCCCTCCCAATTTTTTTCTCCATGCATAGAGCACAAATAGCCTGGCAAGGAACAAACCAATACCATAGGCTAATCCAATTCGCTCACGTTCTTTGTACTTTCTCCCTATGTTAACGGCCCATTCAATGACTTTTCTTTTAATCAGATGCTTCGAGAGTATTTGCTCCTGAAGGAAATCGTACATCTTTTCCAATACACGCGGTACGCTTGTACAAAAGTATGGTCGCACTTCACGAAAGTCTCTTGCAAAAGAGTCCCTGCTTTCACTAAAATAAACTGAGGCGCCAAAGGCCAGGTAGGCGTAAGTAGTTGTACGCTCCAGTATGTGGCTGAATGGCAGAAAGCTGAGGACCCGGTGTCCAGCCTCGATAGGAAAAAATGTTAGCACCGATTTGATGTTGTTTACAATGTTGGCATGGCTAAGCATAACACCTTTTGGCTCACCGGAACTGCCGGATGTGTACATGATCGTGGTCAAATCATTTTCGTTGATCGTATCCTTAATCTGATTCAGCAACGTTAATGTTTCAGTTTTGGCTTGATGAATGGTTAACGCTTCAAAGTATGCCGGCTTCCCAGCTTCCATGTGATAAACCTTTGCCGGATGACTCAATTGCTGGCTGGTGTTGGATATTTTTTCTAAGTTTTCATGGGTAACAAGGCAAAGCCTGGGATTTGTTTCTTTCAGAATGATGGTATATTCAGCTTCTGAAAGATTGGCATGTATGGGCACGACAACAATTCCTGTTTGCTGACATGCAAAGTCAACGATCATCCACTCCGGAGAGCCAATGTTTGGAATCAACACCACACGATCTCCTTTTTGATATTGGTTTTCAATAAGCCAGCAACTAAGGGCATTAACACGGTTTTCCAATTTATTAATGGAAATTGAAACCCACTTATTGCCATGATGATAATTGAGTGCACTGGCATTAGGATATTTTTGTAACTGATATCCGATGAGATCGAATAGCCTTGTGAAGTTGGTTGCACTTTTGGTTGTTATTTCCATCATGGCTTCGCTTCGTTTGATGGTTTAACATATAAGATCTCGTAAAGGATTTCAAAAAATTCTGCGAATTCCGGCAGGTTGTTGTGCTTTCCACCGTCAATAGCATGAAGTTGTACTTTGTCAGGGTACAATGCTTTTAGTTTTTCACTTTGCGAATAGGTGACTAACTGATCGGAGGTACCATGAATAATGTGAACAGGGCATGATGTGATTTTTAAATATTGATCTGTGCGCATATCATATTTTAGTAACCACTTTAATGGAGTGAAAAACAAATAGCGATTTACATTATAGTAGAAACTAAAATAGGGCGAATCAAGAATAAGCATGCGTGGCTTGTTCCAGGATGCAATACGGGCGGCAATACCGCTTCCCAATGACCGCCCATATACAACAATTTTATCCTCCGGATAGGATTGAACCAACCATTTGTATATGTATTGTGCGTCACTAAACACTTTTTCCTGACTTCTCTTTCCCCTGCTCTTACCAAAACCCCGATAGTCCATCATAAAAAAATCGTAGCCGTTACTGAGAAAATCTTTAGCAAACTTGCCCCAGCCTTTGATGCTTTTAGAATTACCTTTCAAATAATAGACGACACCACGTGTGTTGGGTACCTTAAAATAGATGGCGTTGATCCGTCCGCCATCCTCCATATCAAAATTCAATTCTTCAAAAGGGAATGGATATTTATAAGTGAACGTAGACTTTAATCGTTCCGGTCTGAAAAATGCAAAATGCTGAAACAAGTAGAAGGAAATGCAAATGGCTGCATATACAAGTATAAGGGCGATGAATATAGTAACCATAAGAACTTTAATTTATCAAGAAAGTATGAATTCTTTAGGATAGTTACATTTTTCTATTCAAAATTTCCGTGAGCTTATCATGATAAGATTTAAAATCACTAAGGTTGCGGTGACCACCACCCTCAATGAGGATGAACTGATCAGTTTGATCAAGCAAAGGTTCAAGTTTTTTGGCTGACGACAAAGGTACAACCCAATCTCGGGTCCCATGGAAAATCACTTTTCCGCATTTTACTTTAGCTATTGTTTCCAGGTTGGAAAACCGCGCTTCCATGGGAAACAAAAGCAAGGCTGGTTTTAATGGCCAATAAATTACGTCAGAAAGTTCGGCAAAAGGGGTTTCCAGGATAAGTAAGGAAGGTTCTGCCTTACTAGCGAGTTGTGACGCCACCGCGGCACCTAACGATCTTCCATAAATAATGAGATGACTGTAGGGGATATTTTTACTTACCCAGTTTAGCACAAAGGCGGCATCCTGGTATAATTTTATCTCCTTTGGCGACCCTGTACTTTTTCCATATCCCCGGTAATCCATCATGAAAACATCGTAACCCTTATCTGTAAAGTCCGAAGCATACTTACCCCATCGGATAAGATTATCAGCGTTTCCATGAAGGTAAAAGATCAGGCCTTTGGATTTGGCATTAGTTTTGAAGTAAAGGGCATTGATGGTCGCGTTGTCCGGCGTTTTAATAAAGTATTCCTGGTAGGGCTGGTTAAAATTAAATTGATATGATTTTAATATCGTTGTCCGCTGATAAATCAAGCTGTTGCTAAAAACGTAAAATGAAAAAAGAACAACTAAATATAACCCCACGGCAAAGAAGATGGATATATAAAACTTGTGGGTAAAAAGCTTACGCATAAAGGCAAAAATAATCTTTTCGCTTGTTTAATGGTTGAAATCCACGCATTAAAGAGCCTCTGCGAATATACTTGTGTGGTTGCCTTGAAGACTTCATACTTTCAGTTACTATTATATAACGTCCAAACCCTAAATGCTTTAATCATGAAAACAAATAAGTCTTTCAAATACCAATATCTTATTATCGGTATGATCACCATGTGCCTTTTTTTGAATTTCATTTATACACCGACTGATCCGATTAATCAAAACAATATCGACACCGGATATTACTATCGACTTACTACCCAATGGCAGGGTGATGGTAAATCCCTTGATGTGGTAAATGATGGAAAAAACAATAGAATTCAGCTGGCACCTACCGGCAATTTTACAGGTCAATACTGGCGATTCACCAGCCTTGGCAATGGATTTTACAAAATGAGCACGCAGTTTCTTAGCGATAGTAAATCGCTGGATGTAGTGAATGACGGAAAAAACAACCAACTGCAAATAACCAATACTGCTAATTATTCCGGTCAGAGTTGGAAAATTACTCCGATTGGAAATGGATTTTATCGGCTCACCACCCAATGGCAGGGCGATGGAAAATCACTGGATGTGGTGAATGATGGAAAGAATAACAGATTGCAATTGGCACCTACTGCTGGTTATTCAGGACAAATGTGGAAGCTTACGCGTTTGACGCCTATACAGAAGGAAAGTCTGCCACCAACTCCACCTAAGCCAGTGGGCAACCTTAGTTGGGTGGCCTCCAATGGTACTATTCCTTCAAATGCTGTAAATGGAGGATATGAAAACGGAAAAAACCTACCTGTGTGCAGAACAAACTATAACAGCGCCATGCACCCGGGAAAAGTGGTAGGAAATATGTGTAATATCGGATGGGGTGGAAAAGAAATTTCAGCCCGCAGCTTTGAAGTGCTGGTGAACAATGGCGGGGTATCTATCAGTTGGGTATCCATGAGTGGGCAGATACCCGGCAACGCGGTGCAGGCTGGCACTGAAAATGGTAAACCTTTGTACGTCGGTCAGGCTACCATGTCCAACGGCAGCGTTCATCCCGGAAAAGTATTTGGTAATCCCGGTGACTACATTTGCAATTATGGTTATGGCGGAAACGAAATCGTAGAAAAAAATAATTTTAAGGTGCTGGTACAGAACTAAATTATTAGCTGGCATTCCTTGTTTTACAGTCAGGGAATGCCGGTTTTTACTTCTTCTCATTAATTACCTTTCCTGAAAGTACACTTACCTCATTACTAAAGGGATTTCCTGAGCTTCTCCTGAATGATACCAGCTGACCCACATGCCAGAGACAATCCGAGATAGGTCCGTTTATCAAATTCCAAAAAGGGAATTCAACCTCACTTGAACTGCCTTTGATAACCATTTTGTGACCATCTAAAGCTTTGCCCTCCAGTTTTAAGAAAATTTGGCTGGCTTCTTCTATATTTTTTAGTGTTCTCAATCGCATTTCCTGAAAAGATAATTTTTCATTTTCTTTTCCTGGTGTGGTTGGCTCTTTTCTGGCAGTATTTACAATGATCATAGACATCCCATAGATGTGTTCAACGGTTTCCAGGAACGTGCGGGCTTCTTCAACTGGTTTATAACTGAGATCCTCTTCATGTAGGTTGTCTGTAGCCCAATAGAATCTAAAACCTAAACCATCCAGCAGGCGGGCCGTAACGGTACCAGCGGTAAAATTATCAGCGGTCTTTGTTATTTCGCGATAGGGAAGAGCTTCCTTATTTGTGGATTGGCCCATAACCGCTGAAATTGCCATCAGATTGAATAGTATGATAAGTCTCATTTGTGTAATAGAATTTTCAGGTAAGTAAAGTTATTTTTTGTTCTTTATGAAATGGTTACCATTGATCATGTATTCTTTCCTGTTGGAAGATTTATTTTGAGCTTGTCATGGTCTTTCGGAAATTTGCTCCTTTGATTGGTTATGAGATACACGCTTATTCTGATGTTACTCTTCTGCAATTTTAAATGCTGGTCGCAGGAAACAGGTGAAAATAAATTTGGAGCATGGTGGATGTACTTTGGCACGGCAAAACTAGCTGAAAAGTATAGCATTCACAGTGAACTGCAAGTTCGCATGTATGAGCCCCTCTCAAACTTTAATCAGTTGTTGCCAAGAATCGGTTTAAACTACCACATTACGGAAAATACCTGGGCTACCCTTGGATACGCCTGGATACCAACCGAATCCTTTGAGAAAGATGCCTTATTGGTAAGCTCCAAAGAGCACCGAATATGGCAACAGCTTATGCTACGCAACAAAGTAGGGAAATTTGCTTTTGAGCATCGCTACCGGCTTGAGCAAAGATGGATTTCAACGGAGACGACAGATAGCTATCGCGATCGGTTCCGTTATCGTCTTATGATTACTGCTCCGATTGGGAAGCCTGAGTTAGTTGACAATACTTTCTTTGCAGCATTCTATGACGAGCTATTTATGAATATCGACAACGCACCCTTCGATCAGAACAGATTGTATTTTGCATTGGGATATAAACTCAACAATGCGTTAAATTTTCAAAGTGGGTATATGCGTCACCGACTGGGCAACTTAAGCTTTGACAGACTTCAATTTGCGGTTTTTTGGAATCCTGACTTTTCGCACGGAAATTAAAAGATAACTGTATCTTCATGGTATGAAACCCATCATGAAGATCCTTTTTTTCGTAGCCTCGGCCATTATTCTTTTTGGTTGTAGTCCTTCTTCCCAATCCGATCAACAAGGCGCGCCCAATATTATCGTAGTACTGGTCGATGATATGCGCTGGGATGAATACAGTGAAGCCGGACATAATTATATTAAGACACCCAACATTGATCGTGTTGCCAAAGAGGGAGTAAATTTCAAAAATGCGTTTACCACAACGCCTTTATGCTCTCCAAGTCGTGCAAGCTTTCTTACAGGGCAGTATGCACATACGAATGGTATTACGGATAACCTGGCTCGCAATGAGCAAAGCCATCAGTTGGAAACATTTCCTAAAAAACTTCAGGAGTTTGGTTACGAAACAGCCTTTGTTGGGAAGTGGCACATGGGAAATGATGACAGCAAACGTCCTGGCTTCAACTATTGGGCATCGTTGAAGGGACAGGGAGAGGCCAACGATCCTAACCTCAATGTAAATGGTGATCGTATTCAGGCAAAAGGCTACGTAACCGATGTACTCACTGATCATGCCCTGAGATTTATAAACCAGAATCGTGAAAAACCCTTTCTCCTATACCTGGCGCACAAGGCTTTACATCCAAATTCCATCCAACGCGATGATGGTAGCTCGGCGGATATTGGCGAAGGTGGATTTATTCCTGCTGAACGACACAAAGGCATGTATGATAGTGCAGTTTACAAAAGGAGACCAAATAATGGTATTCCTCCACTTGACAAACCGGCTCTGATGCGAAAGATTGGTGACTTACCTCCGCTCGGCCCTGAGACTGCTACCAAAGAAAAAGCCATTCGCGAAAGAGCAGAGATGTTGATGGCTGTGGACGAAAGCCTGGGAAGTATGATGAAAAGCCTGGAAGAAAAAGGAATTCTGGATAAAACAATAATTGTATTTACCAGCGATCATGGCTACTGGTATGGCGAACATGGTTTGGATGAAGAGCGCAGGCTGGCATACGAAGAGGCCATTCGCATTCCATTGTTAATACGCTATCCTCCTAAAATTAAAGTGGGTCTTCAACCACAAGAAATGGTTTTGAGCATAGACCTTGCACCTACTTTACTTGAAATGGCAGGAAGACAACCCGATGCGGAACTGCAAGGATTGTCTCTGCTACCTATAGTTGAAGATAGCGTTGGCGAATGGAGAAAGTCTATTTTAATAGAATATTATAGTGATACGGTTTTTCCCCGTATGTTCACTATGGGGTATAAAGCTGTGCGCACCGAAAGGCACAAGTACATACGCTACGAGGATTTGCAGGGAATGGATGAATTGTATGATCTGCAGACTGATCCGTATGAACTAAAAAATTTAATTAATGAGCCTGCAAGTGGAGAAATCTTAACTGCGATGAAAGGTGAACTGGATCAGCTATTGACCGACACGGCCTTACAACCCTGAATGGAATCCAAAAGCGTTGGTTAATCTCATAGTCCTGCAATTTACACTTTGTTTCTCTATGTAAATTCATTTTGGCGTTCTCGGCGGTATTAGAATATTTTAGGTAAAATCAGTATAACAATTTAGAACAACTTTAGTTGCTCCTGTTCATCATCGTCTTGTGCGCGGTGGGCAGGAGCTTTAAAATTTGACAAAGAAATACCCAACAATCTCACCTTCTTATTCACCAGATCGGTACCATCCAGTAGTTGTTTGGCAATGGTGATAATGGTTTGCCGGTCATTCAGGAGATCTTCTGTCGAACGGCTGCGCGTAATTTGTTTAAAATCATGATACTTTATCTTCACCGTAATGGTACGACAGGCAAGATTGTGACGTGTTAGCCGGTCGTGAACCAGTTTGCCAATTTTGTCCAGTTCTATGTGCATTTCTTCCGGGTCGGTAAGGTCATAGGGAAAGGTGTCTTCAGCGCCAACCGATTTAGATTCGCGATGAGGCTGTACTGGCCGGTCGTCAATCCCCCTTACAATCCTATAAAAAAACCGACCCGTCTTGCCAAAGTGATTAACCAATTGTTCTTGTGACAACTTTTTCAAGTCAGCACCATAATGAAATCCCATTTTTTTCATTTTTTGGGCTGTCACTTTGCCTACACCATAAAATTTCTCTACCGGTAATTTCTCCATGAAGGATTCTACTTTAGAAGGGCCAACAAAAGTTATACCATCAGGCTTATTGATGTCTGAAGCGATCTTTGCTACAAATTTGTTAATGGAGACACCTGCAGAGGCAGTTAAATTGAGTTCTTTCTTGATGGCTCCTCGAATGAGCTCCGCGATTTCCAAAGCTGAACCGATATTTTGTTTGTCTTGCGTAACATCCAGATAGGCTTCATCTAATGAGAGTGGTTCAATCAGATCAGTATGCTGTTGGAAGATCCGCCTGATTTGTTTTGAAACATCTTTGTATACATCGAATCGTGGCTTGACAAAAATGAGATCTTGACACAATTGAATAGCTTGTTTACACGGCATTGCGGATCGTACACCAAATTTTCGTGCCTCATAGCTAGCGGCTGCAACTACCCCTCCGCGGCCATGTGGAGATCCACCAACAACCAGTGGCTTCCCTTTGTAATCAGGATTATCTCGTTGTTCAATAGAGGCATAAAATGCATCCATGTCAATATGAATGATTTTCCGAAGCATTGTTCTAAGTTCTTAATTGTAATGGTTAGTTGAAGTGAATCTTCGTCAAAAATGTTTATGTGTGACTAGAATGAAGTTAATCAATCAACGACAATCGATTGACATAAGTCATGAAAAAATGAATTAATTATTATTATCTTAGGGCATGAATGAAGTCGTAGAAAAGAAGTTAGCACATAATTTAATTGAACCTCATAACAAGGCCTATAATCCAGTTGACAAACTATTCCGGATGATTATGGGGCCTTTTGCTTCTATCTCAAATTCATGGCCGGGAGAATATGGGGAAGCCAATAAAGAGAATGTTCTTGTTGCTCAAGAAAAAAAATACGAAGCATATTTCAAGTACCTCGGCTTAAAAGAAAATGCCGGAATGAAAATATATGAGATTGGTCCAGGATGGGGACCCTTCTCGAATTATTGCCTGGAGCGCGGAGTTGATGTCACCTCTGTTTGTCCCGCAAAAACTCAATATGAATACTTAAAAAAATCTGGTCATAACGTTCACAGAACTATTTGGCAGGAATTTACACCAGATAATGGTCCGTTTGATGCCATTGTGGTTATGGGTTCTCCAGAACATTTTGTCTCACCAACTGATCATTTAACCGGAAATCAGGATAAAGTATACAGACAATTTTTTGACTACGCTTATGGGCTACTAAAACCAGGTGGAAGAATTGGAGGACAGTTTATGACCTTCAATGGAAGAGACGTGGACTATTCTAAGTTTCAAGTAGAGAAGGATGGACACGATGATGAAAGCCAAATGTATTACCACCTTGGATTACTTACCTATCGATATCCAGAGGCATGGCTACCAAGAGATTTTAATCATTTCTTTTCATGCGCAAAAGAAGGGGATTATGAGATCATAAAAGTAGTTGATGGGAGAGAGCATTACATCTGGACCATTTTCTGTTGGACCAATACATTTTACAAACTGTTCCCATTGACAAAATGGTTTAAAGTGGCTAGTCTTACAATAACAAGTTTGTTTGATAAAGACTTTGGATACTGGGCTCAGGCATTTTGGAAGCAATCAAATCGATTGTGTTTTGAGAGGGGATGGATGGGTCATGAATTCTTCTTTGTAGAGAAAAAATAACCAATTAAGTTAACAATACTTACCCTAGTAGTCGCCCCGAAGGCAAGGAGTTGTGGCTATTGGCTTTGACGTAGTACATCTTCATCATACCTCTGTTTTTCGCATCGATCTCTCCCCGGTATTCACATTCAAATAAGTCCTTTATCAACTCATAGGTATTTTCAGACACATTGACTTTTCCGGTTTCACAATTGGATTCCATTCTAGCGGCAATGTTTACTGTATCTCCCCAAATATCAAAAGCAAATTTCTTGGTACCTACAACTCCGGCAACTACAGGCCCTGTATTTATCCCGATTCGTACCTCAAATTTGCTGGCATTATTGTCACCTTTATTTTTGGTGTGCTCAACAAACTCGGCTATCTCAAATGCTGCATGCACCATTTTAATGGCGTGATCTTTTGTTGGGAATGGCAGACCGCCCGCGCACATGTAGGCATCTCCAATGGTTTTAATTTTCTCCAATCCATATTTTTCAATGATTTCATCAAATTTTGAAAAGTAGTAGTCAACAGATTCGACCAACAACTCAGGAGATAAATTTTCAGCGTATTGGGTAAAGGCTTTAAAGTCTGCAAACATGACAGAAACGGATTCAAACCTTTTAGCTTTTACTTTTCCATTTTTCTTGAGTTCAATGGCTGTTTCTTTGGGTAAAATATTGAGTAGTAGTTCATCTGATCTATTCCGTTCATTTTCAATAATCCGGTTGGTCCTTCTTATATAAGAGTAGCGCCTGTATAAACCGAATGCCAGAATGCAAATTAGCACCAAAGCAATGGCAGTGGCGATTACAACAATTTGTTGATTCTTCTTTTGTTGATTCAACAGGTCTACTTCAATTTGCTTTTTGGATACTTCAAAATCAGTACGAAGATCAGCCATTTGTTGCACTGAACTGATGTTGTTCACGCTATCTTTATAAATCACGTGATTTTTGTAATACTTAAATGCATCTTCTGTATTTCCTGATTGTTCATAAATTTTAGAAAGTTTCAGGCAAGCATCACTCACCTCTTTTTTCATCCCATGCTGATGTGCAAGTTCCAAACTAAGCCTGGCATAGTTTAACGCAAGTCCTTCTTCACCTTTTTCAAGATAGATGTCGGAGATGTAAGTAAGGTAGACAGCGATTGGATAGTACTCCTTTAATTCTTGTAGGATAATGATAGCCCTTTTCATATGATACTCGGCTTTTAAATCGAGCCCCATCTTGGCATAGATCATACCGAGGTTGCCCAAGCTGTATGCTTGCCCAACTTGAGAGTTGATTTTATTAAATATCAGTTCAGCTTCATTGGTGTATTTGAGGGCTGAGTCTAAGTTATTAACATTGATGAATTCGTCTCCAGCATTTAGAAGCGCGGAGGCGATGCTTAGTGAATCATTTTCTTTCCTTAAAAGTCTAATGGCATTTTGGTGGTACTTGACGGCATTTTGATGGTTGCCCATAATCGAATAGACATCCGCGATTGATAAATAGGACTTGCCTAATTGGTTATTGTTGACTGCTTCTTCGGCTATTCGAGCCCCTTCAAAGTAACTTTCCAAAGCATGGCTTAAATCGCTTTTAAGCCTGAGTGCGTTCCCTTTTTCCAAATAACCTTGAAAAACATAATCTGTTGAATCTAGTTCACGAGCCGTGTTAATAAGTAATTCGCTGTAAGTAAGCCTTTTTTCAACGTCAGTGTGGCCCCCGGCAAGGCTTTTTAGAATTTTTAGTTGATCTTCCTTTGGATAAGTACCAGAACTATAAACTGATTCCAAACTATCTCCTTGAGTTTTATTCTGGCTATAACCAGCAACGCAAAAAATAAAAAAAAAGCCCATTGCTAGATAGGCTTTTCCTTTAGTGTAGTAATTGAGGATACTCTTTAACAAAATGGTGATGGTTTATAAATTCTCATTAATGCACCTCAATTTTTGGATCAATATGGTACATGCCGTTGCGTTTTGCACCGTTGTTCAGTACTGTAAATGAAAGTTTGTATTTATATTTTTCCCCACCATCTGTTTTACTTCGGACAGTTGCCGTTACCCTTTCTTGAGCTCCTCCACTGCTTTTGAGAATGTTCTCATCAAATACATTCTTTCCACCCTCATGGTTGATTGATACGATGTTCACAACATCCGTGGAGGGCGCGTTTGATGATACACCTTGCCAGGTAACAGTGTCGCCCACATTTACAACGATAGTAAATTCTTCATTTGAAATGTTTGGGTTTTGCCCGAAATTACAAGAAGCATTTACATTTTGTTTATCGAGCCGAGCGGTATCCACATATAGTGTTACTACTATATTTGCTGGTTTCTTATTACCATCAAGCAATTTTGAAAAGGCGCTTACCGGTAATGAACTGACAGCAAGGAACAACCCTGACTTTTTAATGAATGACCTTCGGTTTTCTATAATTAGGTTGGTTAGGTGGATTAATGCCAAATGTTAAGAACGCGTAATATAATGAAAATTCCCAAAAGATGGCTAAAAAGACCTGAATTGCGATCATTTGATCGCGAAGCAACAATCTCGAATCAATAGAAAATACCTGATTCCTTAAAAGGAATCAGGCTTCTCATAATTACTTCTTTACCTCATCAAGACTTAGTTTCTGGTTTAGGTTATTGAGATCTCCACTAAACAAGGTATTTAATTTAGTGATGTGACCTTCGAGTTCTTTTGAGAGCTCTCCAAATACTTTATACGCACCATCAGTGGGTTTTGCCTCGCCCGTCTCCACACTTCTTCTTAGAGATGACAATCTGTTATTTAATTTTATTGGGAAGTTGAGAGGATCCTGGCCGCTTTGATTTTTTGTTTGATAAAGTTCGTTTTCAATGATTGTGATCTTCGACAGAAAGTCTTTGGCTGCAGTAATAGTAGTAGCATCATTATTGCCTTTTAATCCATCTTCGATCTTTTTTCTGGTTTCGCGAATCTTTATAACAGCCTCGTTAGCCGCACTTTCTTTATCACGAATTTTGATAGCCAATTCATATGTTTCTTTCAAATCAGTTTCTGTTACTCCTTGTAAATTTGGATCCATTTTAATTTTGAAAGATTGTGTGGCTGAAAAACTACCTGCAGTCATACGGACTTTATAATCACCAGGAGGTGCTGCCGGTCCGCGCTGTGGTCGTCCGCTCCAAATAATAATACCATCAAAAACGGTAGCTCCCGGATAACGCAAGTCCCAGGTAAACTCGTTAACTCCGCTCCCCGTGGTAGGTTTTGTGCTTCCTCCACGCATCCACCAGGGTATATTCGGATTTGCTTTGTACTCAACTTGTGAGCCTACGTGAGTTGAAATGACCTTGTCTTGCGAATTCAGAATTTCAATCTTCACGGAATCAAGTTTACTCTTAAGATAATATTGCACCTTTAGATTATATATGCCTCGAATCGGGTCACTGGGTTTAAATAACACAGCACTTTGTTTCAAAATATCCGCTGTCACCTGACGCAAGGGATTGATGTCGTCCAAAATCCAAAACCCTCTTCCGTGTGTTCCCAATACTACATCACTGTCTTTGATCACAAGGTCCCGAATAGGAGTGTCGGGCAGATTGAGTTGAAGTGATTGCCATGAATCACCTGCATTAAAGGATACATAAGCACCATGTTCTGTTCCCAGGAAAAGAAGTCCGGGTCGCTCCGGGTCTTCGCGCACCGCTCTTGCAAAGTGACCATCCTTTATTCCTGATATAATCTTAGTCCACGTTTTTCCATAGTCTGTTGTTCGGAAAACATTCGGCTGCCTGTCATCTACCTGATATCGATTAGCTGCCAGGTAAAGGGTTCCTGGCTTATGTTGTGATTCTTCAATAATGCTAACTCTTGAGAATTTAGGAAGGTCTTTGGGTGTAATATCCTTCCAGTTCTTGCCTCCATTTTGCGTGATATGAACCTTGCCATCATCTGATCCGGCCCAAATTGTGTTTACGTCATGAAAGGAGGGAGCTAGGGCAAACACAGTTGCATAAATTTCTGGTCCGTTCATATCATTGGTAATAATTCCTCCGGTTGGTCCGAGTGTTTCCGGGTCGGCATATGTTAAGTCTGGACTTATTTTTTCCCAACTTTGTCCATCATTGGTTGTCTTCCACACATGTTGCGAACAAGTGTACATGATGTTGGGATTTTTTGGAGAAAACATAATTGGAAATGTCCACTGCCATCTTTCAGGCAGCGCACTGGCGGGCTCGCCCGAGAAAAATCTTGGATATACCTGAATGTCTCTTATCTGTCCCGTTTTTCTATTATATCGGGTAAGCAGTGCGCCCTGACTTCCGGCATAGAAAATATCGGGGTCTGTTGGACTTTGTGTAATCCATCCGCTTTCACCTCCGCCTACGGCATAGTACCATCCATGATTAGGGCCGCGCGCCTGCATATGGTCCCATCCATCGCTGGGCATTGCCAGCGTGGAGTTATCCTGTTGTGCACCAGCCACATGATAGGGCACATCGCTGGTGGCCATAACATGATAAAATTGCGTAGTACAATAATCTTCTTCTGTCCAGGTCTCTCCACCATTTAGGCTTACACACGCACCCCCATCATTGGACGCAATCATTCTTTGCGGGTTGTTGGGGTCAATCCATAGATCATGGTTATCGCCGTGAGGTACTACAATTTGCTTATCAAATGTTACACCACCGTCGGTTGATTTCCAAAAGTCGACATTCAATCCATAGACAATATCCCGATTCAACGGATCCGCCACTAACCTTGAATAGTAAAATGCGCGTTGACGAAGTTTACGTTCGTTATTAGTTTGTTTCCATGTCCATCCGCCATCATCAGAACGAAATACACCACCGTCGTTTGCCTCAACAATTGCCCACACCCGGTTAGGGTCTGCCGGAGAGACAACCACGCCTATTTTCCCCAGAGGTCCTTCCGGCATTCCGGGGTTTTTGGTGAGTTCTGTCCAGGTATCACCACCGTTTTCTGATTTCCATAATTTGCAATCAGGCCCGCCACCCCACATCTTCCAAGCTTTGCGATACACCTGCCAGGTGGAAGCATACAGTACTTTCGGATTCGTGCGGTCGATAATTAAATCAGCAGCGCCAGCCTTTGGACTTACATACAATACCTTCTTCCAGGTATTACCACCATCAGTGGATCTGAATACACCTCTTTCTTCATTGTCGCCATATGGATGCCCGAGTGCGGCAACATATACAATGTCAGGATTGGTTGGATGTATGCGAATGCGTGCGATAGCCTGTGTTTCTTTCAGGCCCAGGTGTCTCCATGTTTTTCCACCATCCTGAGTTTTGTAAACACCTTCTCCTTGCGTAATGCTTCCACGCAATTGTGTTTCACCTCCACCTATATACACGATGTCAGGATTGGTTTCCGCAACTGCCACTGCACCTATGGAAGAAGAATTGATTTGACCATCGGTTACGGGAAACCATTCATTGCCTCCATCTGTAGTTTTCCACAAACCACCGCCGGTTGCACCAAAATAATATTCGTTAGGTCTTCCCGGGCTTCCTGTAGAACTGAGTGAACGGCCACCGCGGTTTGGCCCGATATTTCGCCATGTCATTTTGCTGTAAAAGGATGGATCGATAGCAGAAGACGAACTGGGTTGTGCAAAATTTGCCTCACTTAGAAAAATGGAGCCAAGAGCTGCAATAAGAATAATTCGAGCATTCATAACTGTCACAGTTTAGATAAAGGCTCAAAGTATCCGTAAATCCAAATATTGCCAACCGGATTTACACAGGCGCACTCTTTTGGGTAAGATTTCTTAGCAATTTTTGTGCAATAAATATACTATTTTGGCAGGTTACTTATTATTTTATTACTTATGTATGTAAAATGTGTATTTATGCATTTTTGTCTAAGTCCTAAAATTATGAACAAACTGTTAATTGATATGAAGTACGTAAGGAACTTCGCGCTGACTTGTGCCTTGTTCTTCCTGCTGAACTCTGCCACAGCCAACGATATACAGGTAGGTAATGCTACCCTGGTTGGCCAGGATGTCACGGCTGGCTTGAACAATCCGGCTAACTTCACTTTTGTTGAATTTGACATTAACTGGAGCAATTCCTGGCGTGTCGCAACCGGCCCTAACAACTGGGATGCAGCCTGGGTGTTTGTCAAATATAGAATTGAGGGCGGAACCGGTTGTACGCCAGGTAATTGGCAGCATGCTACCTTAAGCATCGTTAATACGAACCACACCATTATAACAGATAATGGGGTGGCAGGCTCCATCAATGCATCAGCCAGTGGAGAGGGGGTATTTATGTATCGCACTGCCAATGGTTCGGGAAATATCAACTGGGATCAGGTAAGACTGAGATGGAATTATGGGGCTGATGGTATTTTGGATGCATGTAATGTTTCCATCAAAGTGTTCGCAATGGAGATGGTTTATGTACCTCAGAGTAGTTTCTTTATTGGGGACGGGGCATCCAATAATGGACAGTTTGAAAGTGCGGTCTCGGGAGCTCCGTTTCAAGTGACTGGCGAGGGTGCATTAACGTTGGGCGGAGGCGGAGCAGGTTCTGTTGGAAATAATAATACAGCAGGTGAAATTGCCCCCGTTGATGATTTTAATGACGCAACCTTGGTTGCGTTACCTACTGATTTCCCAAAAGGATTTGCCCATTTCTATTCCATGAAATATGAAATCAGCCAGGAACAATATGCTGAATTTCTGAATGTACTTACTCCAACACAGCAGCTAGCAAGACACGGCGCAACAGTTGTCAATAGGTATTTTACAAATGCAACTACGCCTCCAAATCGGAACGGAGTAAAATGTACAGTATTACCGGTGATTGCAACCAGCACTGTGGGAACTTATGCTTGCGATCTGAACAACAATGGAATTGTTAATGAATTAGATGATGGTCAAAATATTGCTTTTCCCTACTTGAGTACCATGGATTTTCTATCCTATTTAGACTGGGCAGCACTGCGTCCAATGACAGAGTTTGAACTGGAGAAATTAGCCCGGGGAACAAATCCTGCTGTGCTCAACGAATATGCATGGGGCTCGACAACGCTTCATGCTGCTTCTTATGCAGCGCTTACAAATAGTGGTGCCGGGAATGAACTTCCTAACTCACCAAGTACAACAAATGGCAATGCGGCCTATAGCACCACGGCAAACGTTGGAGGTATCCAGGGACCACTTAGAGTCGGGATTTTTGCCACAGCTACATCTTCGAGAGTTGTGTCTGGAGCGAGCTATTATGGAGCCATGGAGTTAACTGGAAATGTTTGGGAGATGGTTGTGAGTGTGGGTGGCTTATCGGGAAGATCCTTTACCGGAGTGCATGGTGATGGCGCAATAACAGCTACAGGCTTTGCGGATGTAGATTTCTGGCCTGGATCAAACGGAAATAACAATATTGCGGTAGCTCAAGTGACGCCCAATACCGGCTCGACCTCTTTTGCGGGACTTATGTTTAGGGGTGGTTCTTGGGTCAATCCGAACTGGCTAAGGTTGTCAGACAGACAATATCCTGGTTGGACCGGTATGGGGAATCGTGATCAGCGCATGGGTGGTCGTGGTGTAAGAACGGCTCCTTAATATTTTAATTTGTTGAGAAGGATAACCTCTTTACTTTTCTCAGCACTCCTCTTTATCACTGCCTTTAGCGCGAATGCGCAGTACACAGGTGGGAATAATGATGGAGCTTCTACAACTTTGTCTTGTGCATTGGCTTTGGATGGCTCAGCCGCCTTTTCATTAAGCGCAGTAACTGGTTCAGTTGAATTTTGTGACTTCAGTACAGAATCATACAGCATAACTGTAATTGGGGGCACTCAGGATCAAACTTTTGTATGGACAGTACCTGCCGGTGCATCCATCATTAGTGGTCAGGGTACAACTTCCATACTGGTTCAATTTGGAAATACCTCAGGCAACGTAAGGGTAGATGTCTTCAACGCTTGCTCTTCCTTATTCAGTTCACTTCCGGTTACGGCAGGAAGTTGCACTTTTTTTAATGGCGGAAGTAACGATGGGTTTAGCAGAGCTGAGGATTGTGCTTCCAATCTTGATGGCGGCTCCGTATTTATTCCCGGACCCATTGTAGGATCGACTACATTCTGTGATTTTGCTACTGAATCTTATTCGATAGCTGTGGCCGGTGCCAACCCTGAAACTACTTATACGTGGAGTGTACCTGCTGGCGCCACCATCACCGGTGGGCAGGGTACAACCAATATTCTGGTAACGTTTGGAACAACTGCAGGCAATATCAGTGTTGATGTTGCTAATGCTTGTGAAACGATAAACGTATTTCTTCCTGTAAGCTCCACAAGTTGTCTTTTTTATGCTGGTGGAGATAATGATGGATTTAGTAATACAACAGACTGTGCTTCCAATCTCAATGGTGGATCAGTATTTATCCCTGGACCCATAGTCGGCTCGATCACTTTTTGCGACTTTGCCACTGAGACCTATTCAATTGCTGTAGCAGGTGAAACCAGCGAGACATCGTATGCTTGGAGCGTTCCACCTGGTGCTACCATCACGAGTGGACAGGGCACAACATCAATTCTCGTCACATTTGGAAATACGAGTGGAAATGTAAGCGTGGATGTATCGAACCCATGCGAAACCATAAATATCAGTTTACCAGTAAGTTCAATTCCATGTCTGTTTTATGCGGGTGGAAATAACGATGGATTTAGCAATACAACCGATTGTGCGTCAAATCTAAATGGAGGGTCAACGTTTATTCCAGGGCCAATTGTGGGCTCAACAACATTTTGTGATTTTGCCACGGAGAGTTATTCTATTTCCGTTGGCGGAGCTACCGCTGAAACAACCTACGTATGGAGTGCACCAGTTGGTGCAACGATTACAACAGGGCAGGGTACTAACACCGTCTTAATAACTTTTGGAAATACTGCTGGAAACGTAAGTGTGGACGTTTCGAATCCTTGTGAAACTATCAATATTTCCCTTGCTGTTGCGCCAATCAGTTGTATCTTTTATGCCGGAGGTAATAGCGATGGATTTGCGTTTACCCTGACAGCAAACATTCCCTTGCCAGTTGAACTCACTTCATTTGAAGCACAAGTGATCAATAGAACGGTAGTGTTGAAGTGGGAGACGGCATCAGAACTTAACAACGACTTCTTTACGATTGAGCGATCGATTTATGGTGAACATTTCGAACCGGTGATGGAAATCAAAGGATCAGGAACAACTACGGAAAGGAAGCGCTATCAGGCCGAAGACCGATCCCCATATTCAGGTCGGTCTTTTTACCGATTGTCACAAACAGATTTTGATGGCACAAGAAGTTATTCGCATGTGGTTTTGGTAGACGTAAGTGAAGTACAAGATGGCGTCATGGCACTTTATCCAAATCCGGTTAGTAATGCGGAGACCCTTTCCATGGATTATAACGCACAGCATGATGGTGTAATTAAAATAGTTATATTTGATGCAACAGGCCGGCTAATTACAGCAGGCACCCATCCGGTGAATAAAGGAAACAATACCATTTCATTTATCGTTGAATTCTCGTCCGGCGGAGTATACTTTTTGCAAGTAGGTAATGGTCAACGGAACCAGGGATTCAGACTCGTTGTTAATTAGCAGCGTATTATTTTGAAAGGCTTGCTGAAGAAACTTATCCCCTTATTGCTGTTCATTTCGTTGTTTGCGGTGGGATTGGTTGCCCCCATTGATTACACGCCTTTAGAAGATCATAATTTTTATAACACCATGGTCACCCGGCTTGATTCGTTTCAAGTCGCAGAATACACACCTCAAAAACCTGTGCAGGCCGGTTGGAGTAAATTTTCCATAGTTCCTGATTATCCCATGCCGCTAGCAGGCTATAAGCCGCGAGACGCGTTCACCGAAGTGCACGATTCAGTTTACATGCGCATTATGGCCATTGACAACGGTGGTATTACCGCTTTTCTTGTCACAGCCGATTTATTACTTTTCCCTCCGGCCCTGAAGGATCGCATTCTTGAAAAACTGGGAACACCCTGGAAGGATTTTATATTTTTTTCGGCTAGCCATACCCATACCAGTGTGGGTGGATGGGATCCATCCCATTTAGGTTCCCTGTTGATGGGATCTTTTGATGAGCTGTATATTGAAAAACTAGCTAGTCAAACGGTCGAACACCTGGTTCGGGCCAAAGCCAGTATGCTGCCTGCCTACATTGGATACTGGGAAAAAGATGTTCGTGAAAATATCTACAACCGGATAAACCGGTCATCGGAAGTGGATGGCAAATTCCGCGGTCTTTCATTGATTCGAACTGATGGAAGGAAAGCTTTGCTGTTTGTTTTAGGGGCGCATCCAACAACTATTTCGAAAAAGTTAACATTCTTGTCTGGCGATTATCCTTCAGCGATTATGAAGGAACTTAGCGATGAGTATCAGTTTACTCAGTTCATGGCAGGATCAATAGGAAGTCAGAGTCTTAAAGGCTTTGGTAGTGCCTATAATTTCGATTTGGTGGATTCGGTAGGCGGCACTTTGGCCAGGCATATACGACAGGCAGATCCACCATCCTTAATACTGCCGGAAGTTATGATAAAGACCGGCCGGTTTCAAATCCCCTATGGCGTTTCTCAGTTGCGGTTAGCTGAAAATATTAAATTAAGAGATTGGGTTTTTCGTTTTATCATCAAACCCCTTGAAGGTGAGATTACGGTACTTCAGATTGGAAATGTGTTAATGATCGGCACACCCTGCGATTTCTCCGGAGAAGTAGCTATTGTAAACCAACTTGAACATTATGCCCATGAACGCGGGTTGAAGCTAGTCATTACCAGTTTCAATGGCGACTACAATGGATACATTACTGAGGATTCGCATTATGAAATTGCTGATCATGAAGAAGTACGAATTCTAAATTGGGTAGGGCCGTATTTTGGCAAGTACTACTCACATATAATCAAATCGATAATAGACAACGTGGCTGAACATTGACTTAAAGGACAAATGATTAATTTTGCACTTGATTAGATTCATAATCCCCATGAGATATTATATTCCTTGTATTCTGATTTTCATGACCGCATCATGCACCCATCAACCAAAAAAGGAATTGACCGGTGATGGCTCCCTTAACTTTGGAATCATTGCAAAAAAAATAATTGATCAGGCCAACCTACAAAAAGGAGAAAAAGTATTGCTGGTGACCGATCCGGGGCGATTTGATCCGCTTGTAAATTTTATGAAAGAGGAGATTGAAAAGAAGGATGCAATATACCTGGGTACTGAAAGCCTTGGCAAATCAGATAATGCTGACTGGAATACCGAGTATGTATTGGGACTTCAGCACATTGCAGGGCAAGAGCTGATGGAATATCTGCAGGAAGTGGATTTAGGAATTATGTTGCCGGGTCCTACACCGGTTGATATTGTGTACGACGGGCTTCAAAAGGTGTTGAAAGAAGGCAAAGGAAGAACCATTCATTTTCATTGGCAGGGGGCTTACGACCTGACTGGTAAATTGCTGAAGCCGGATAGCGCCATAGATCAATTTTATCAATGGGTGTTGCTTGAAACAGATTATAAGGCATTAGCTAAAAAGCAAAAGGCATTTGAGGATGCTATGCGTGGTGGTTGGGTGAGGGTAACAAATCCGGCAGGCACTGACATTAAATTTCAGATCGGTGACCGGCAGGTAACCCGTCAAGATGGTGACGCCAGTATGGAAAACATGGCAAATGCAAAAACCTTAATAGACAGGGAAGTAGAGCTGCCGGCCGGGGCCATACGCGTGGCGCCTGTCGAAGAGAGCGTAGAGGGGGTAATCGTTTTTCCTGACTCACCGTGGAGCAATCAAATAGCAGAGGGAGTAACTATGACAATTAAGGCAGGGAAAGTAATTGATGTGAAAGCAGAAAAAAATTTAGAGGGAGTAATGGATGAATTAATTGGCGGTGGTGAAGCAGCCAAATCGTTCAGGGAGTTTGCCCTTGGGTTTAATCCGCTTTTGGCTATCCCGGAAAGTAATCCTTGGATTCCTTATTATGGCTATGGAGCCGGTGTCGTACGCCTTTCTTTAGGTGACAATACCGAGCTTGGTGGAAAGGTAACGGGTGGATGGGTGAGATGGAATTTTTTTACGGATGCAACAGTCCTCGTTGATGATGAAGCTTGGGTAGTGAATGGTAGATTGATTAAATGAATATTGGCATGATTTTCATAATTAAACCCATAACCTGATAGTCATACGGTTTTGTCATCAGTAAGTCATGCTATCGCCCTTCTTTTCCATCGCCTATTTATTGATCTGTTCTATCAGGTCTTAAACATTTACGCCAAATAGATATCCTACAAAAGCGGACAACCCCATTGCAATTGTTCCCCATGTTGCAATACGGATTATTGCTTTACTTATACTTGAGCCACCCGTCTTTGCTGATACCGCGCCAAGGATTATGAGAGATAGAATAGTAAACCCGTAGAGGAAATACTCCATTTTTGAAACAGGTGCTAAGAGGGTTACAACAAGTGGTAAAACTCCACCCGCTATAAATGCTATACCTGATGCAAAGGCGGCCTGGATAGGGTTTGCTGTACTAATTTCGTTTATGCCCAATTCCTCCCTGATATGAGTTGCCAGGGCATCTTTTTCTGTCAACTCAATAGCAACTTGTTTTGCCGTTTCTCTTTTTAAGCCCCTTTTTTCAAAGATTTGAGTTAAGATAGCTAACTCTTCATCGGGCATTTCTTTTAATTCTTGCTTTTCCCTTTCTATATCGGCATTTTCTATATCCGTTTGAGAACTCACCGAAACGTATTCACCAGCCGCCATAGAAAGAGCCCCTGCGACAAGACCAGCCACGGTTGCTAAAATTATAGCTTCTCTTGAAGAGTTTGCCGCCGTTACTCCTACAGCGAGACTTGAAATGGAAATGATGCCATCGTTTGCTCCGAGTACAGCAGCCCGCAACCAATTGCTGCGATTAATGAAATGACTATCCAGGTAATTGTCAATAGTTAATTTGGTCATAAGTATGGCTTACTTTTAATATGTATTTCATTGCACTACAAAATAGTTGACGAATTTAATCGATAACTTAATGTTCTTGTAAATTTCGCCCACAATAGGGTACAGGAATGTCTATTTTGCACGTTCCTGATGAAAGTCAGTGTTTACATAGTGGCATCTGCCTAATTTTAGAAATAAATAGTCAAGTATGATTCGTTTTGTTTTATCTGTAGTTCTGGTAATAACCGCGATATCCTGTAATATAAAGGTCAATTCATCCTACGATCACCGGATTGACTTTACAAAATACAAAACCTTTTGCTGGCTCAATGGTTGTGATTTTACCTATACAGGACCAACCTATTTGAACGATAGTTTATTGCGAGAAAAGATTAAAAATGCAATTATTGCTGAGCTGGAGGAGAAGGGATTGAAGCACGACGATAATAATCCCGACTTGCTCATCGATTTTCACATTTCGGTAGAAAATGAATCATCCGTAGTTTACCATCATCGGGATGACGAACCCTATTATTTTCAACCCTTTCCGGAACTAAAAGTTATCGATTACCTCAAGGGAACTATTGTTATCGACATGGTAGACAAGTCGGAATCCAGAATGGTGTGGAGGTCAGAGTCCATCGGCTATATGGATGTTCATCCCGACCTTTCTGAAAAGAATATCAGGCGGGGTATTGGTACTACGCTTAAAAAATTTCCGCCTAAGCCTAACCCAACTGTTCAATAGAACATTGGCAAGGAATTTTTGCCAATAATACATTTAGGTATGACCAATTAGGGTAAAAACCGTAGAAGTTGCGCTAGTGATCGCAACGATAACAATTGTTTACAATGCCAACAAGGCGGCTTCAGCTAATCCTGTAAATTCTTTGAGAGGCGAATAGACACTACTTTTCTTTCTTCAGGTTTTCGGCTTTCCATTTCATGGCAGTAAGCACTCGTGTGCGACCGCTTGGGTGATCAAACAATATTAACTCCTCCAGGTAACCTGGATTTATTTTTCTGTACTCAGACAATTTCATTGCTACTGAAGCAAAGCCATCCGGCTCCCGTGAGGCATTGAGCCCGAAGACATCCGCTTCCATTTCATTGCTGCGAATGATTGAATTGGTAAATGGTTGTGCCAAGAAAAAATAGCACGAAAACAAAACCACAAACAGAGGAAACCCTGCAATTTCGCTGATATCATGCAGATCCCATTTTGTGCCGTACTTGCTGATCACTTTCCCAAAAGACCAATGCACAAACCCAAAACCAATAACCATAATCAGGGTGAAGTAAACGAGACCTTCGTATACATGATTTAATACATAGTGTCCCAGCTCATGGCCCATCACTGCAATTACTTCTTCTGATGTGCACCGTTTTAATAAGTTGTCATTCAAAGAAATTCTGATCGTGCTTCCAATTCCGCTTACATTGGCACTGATACGATCGCTTTGTTTGGAGGCATCAAATTGATATACATGATCGACAGGCACGCTGTTGGCCCGGGCCATGGATAGAATGTGTTCTTTTACTCTTTCTTCAGATAAGGTGGTGTAGGTATTGAAAAGTGGTCTGATAAATACCGGACCAATAAAGAAAAGAATAAACAACACAATGAACGAAATACCTCCAGCCCATTTCCACCAATCTTCTTTCAACTTGCGTATGGCACTATAGATGCCCATTACCAGCAAACCCCCAATGAACATAGCCAGCAATAGCCCGATTAACTCCTCCTTCAGCCATCCGCCAAAAGAGAGATTTGAGAGATTATACTGATGTTCCCTGTAAAAATCTTTATAATAAGTAAATGGGAACGTAAGTATATACGCTGTGATAAAATAGATAACAAGGTAAATGAAATTTTGAGTGTTTACGCCTTTCACTTTCGTAGCAATTAACTTTATGCGGTGGGAGAGACCCTTTGACATAAAAATCCACGCTACCCCAATGCCATAAATCAAACTCCACAGGATGATCCAGTAGCCACCTTCAAAATAAGCATCTGATTTTTCTCTTTCCTCCTCGCTCATGCTATCAAAATATGCTTGAGCAGCTACATTGGAGTCAAAGTCTTCCGGCGCAAACACTTCAACAGCCAGTGAGCCCATGTTTGTGTTTTCCTGAGCTGCGCTCACAAGAGAAAAGCCACAACAAATTGTTATAATCAATAAAAGTCTGGCCATGCTTGAGGGTTTATTTTATTATGCTGTTGTCATATTGAATGGGTCATCAATTGAATTGCTAGGTTCGCTGAACCACCTTACACCTTCTTCCGTCATATAAGCACAATCCTCAAGACGGATTCCAAACTCACCGTAGATAGAAACATTAGGTTCAATGCTAAAGCACATTCCCGGCATGAATTGCTGCTTGTTACCCAATACCATGTTTCCCCATTCATGACCATCCATGCCAATTCCATGGCCTGTACGATGTGGCAACCCCGGCACTTTGTAGCCTGGACCAAATCCAGCATCCACCAGTACCTGTCTTGCAGCAATGTCAACGTTTTCGCAAGGGTCGCCAAGTTTGGCAGCGGCAAACCCCGCAGCCTGCGCCTGTTTCTCCAGATTCCAGATTTCTCGTTGTCTTGCTGATGGCTCAGAACCAAACACAACTGTCCTGCTGATGTCGGAACCATAACCGCCTACCTTGCATCCCCCATCCATTAGAACAATATCTCCTTTCTTGAGATACTGCTGTTGAATACTTCCGTGTGGATAGGCGGATGCCTCTCCGAAATTTACCATACAACCCCCGCTTACCCCCATGCGTTTGTGAGCTTCCGCCGACAAGGCGGAAAATTCCTGGGGCGTCATTCCTTCTTGTAGCATACTGGTACAAACCCGATGGGCTATAATGGTAATGTCATTGGCGCGCTGCATCAAGGCAAGTTCCGTTGCGGTTTTAAACATTCTCAACGGAATGGTTACCGGATCACCGCTTGCGTAGTTAAGATGTGAAGCTTCCTTTCTCACTCCATCAAATAGGAAAAATCTCACACGTTCTTCCATGGCAACAGTTCCGGCCCTTATTCCCATATCTTTGAATGCACCCGCTACTACCGCATAGGGGCTTTCATGTTCCTGCCATTCGCGAATTTCTCCGTCGATTGTCATCATCTCCTTTACGCGTTCTGCTTCAAATCCCGGGCTGATGTATTTGATATCCCCTTTGGCAGGAATGATGGCTGCAAGCATCCGTTCACTTTGTCCCCATTTTATACCTGTAAAATATTCCATGCTGGTACCCGCATCCAGGTAAAGTGCCTCTAACTTATTGTCTGCCATCAGCTTTTGAGCTCTTTCTATCCGGTTCAACCGTTCATCTTTTGTAATGGGTTTGATATCACCAATCATGTTTTTTAAGTCATCCATAGGACTTGTTGGTGGAATGTTGGCAGCAGGTGTGGAACATCCGGCAAGCAATGCTGCACCGGCTGTACTGCCTGCTGAAAGTTTGATAAACTGACGTCTTTTTAAGGTCATGAGTCTGTGTTTTTTTGTTAAGAAAGATGAAATTAACTTATTTTTTAGAAATGCATTTACTTGTTGGGCCTGAATATCGTTATAGCCATTTTTTTCTTTTGAAACAGGCTTCTTGCATGATGCATCTTAATTCACAAAGCGACAACAGGAATTAGGGAGTTTAAAGCAGAAAATAAATTCATAACTTGCAGGATTCTAAATTAAAATATATGAAATCACTGCTTATTCTAGTATCATCATTTATCAGCCTTGGCGTTATAGCGCAAATTAACGTTCCCCCCGCGAGCCCAACTTTTGAAATAAAAGGAACAGTAGGCTTTGCAGAAGTCAAAGTGGTTTATTCAGCACCCAGCGCAAAGGGCAGGGTAGTGGCGGGCAACCTAATTCGCTACAATGAAGTTTGGCGCACAGGCGCCAATGCCTCTACCAAAATTAGTTTTAGTGATGCTGTGAAGCTCGACGGTCATCCTCTCGCAGCCGGTGAATATGCTTTATATACCATCTTCACAGAGGAGAAAGCCACCATTATATTTTCCAACGACCTTTCACTTTGGGGAGCAGCCGGTTATGATCCTAAGAATGATGCACTTCGTTTTGATGTGTCCGTGAAACATCCAAGCAGCCATTACGAAACATTTACCGTCAGCTTTTCAGATGTTACGCGCGATTCGGCCAACCTGAACCTGAAGTGGGAAAATACCAAGGCTATGTTTAAAATAGAATCCGAGGTAGATAGCCGTGTGATGGCAGAAATAGAGGCCAAGTTGCTCAAGGGAAATGCTGCCGATTCAAGAACGCTGTATAACGCCGCTGACTATTATTACGAAACGGAGCGGGATTCCAACACGGCATTGGATTGGATTGCGAAATCCATCGCTGCCTCTGAAAAGGAACAATATTGGATGTATTATCTTCAAGCCAAGCTTCAGGCAAGGCTAAAAATGAATAAGGAGGCAGCAGCTACAGCCAAAAAATCCATGGAGCTATCCAGAACCGCCGGCAATATGGATTACGTGCGGCTGAATGAACAATTGATAGCATCCGTGAAGTAGGTCACACTGATATGCTCACTTTCTTACTGAGGTATCGCGATGTTTTCCTGATCGTTGGGGCAATTGTTTGTTTTATTGAATTTCTGGTCATCGACAGTACACCCTCGCCGGAGTATGCTAAAACGACAGGAGTTCTTCATGTCACTGCCTCCCTTGTGTTGCTGATTACGCTTATATTTTATATAAGTGCCTGGAAATGGGGTTGGGTGTTGGTGTTACGTATAATTTTTGGCGCATTCATTGGGTTAATGATTTATCAAAGTGCCCTTGTTGGGGTGAGGCTTTTATTGTAGTCCGCTTTGATTGAATACACTTGGATTTGAAAATTATTTTGCGTAAATTTATTTTCAATCAAAATTATTTGATTTTATGACCAACACGAAAGAATATTCAAATGGCGACCTTACCGTAGTATGGCAGGCATCAAAATGCCAACATGCCGGTGTTTGTGTGAATATGTTACCCAACGTTTACCATCCAAGGGAAAAGCCATGGATCAAACCGGAAAATGCTTCAACAGAAGAGTTAAAGGCGCAGATTAACCAGTGCCCTTCCGGTGCATTGACCTATTACATGAACAAGGACAAGTAGCATTGAGCTGGAAGTTTGCGCTTACAGTGGGGACTTTGCTAGTAAAGGATTCCTTCCATCGTAAGGAAGACCGACTCTACAAACCGTTTGTCAAAACTAAATGCAGTTATCTTTCTGCTTGCACTGAAGGCAAGCAAAATCTCTCAAGTTAGCGCTCGTTTGCAACACGTGCCAAACCCGAACACCGGGGGTGTGTGATTACCCTTAAAGGATAATAATATCCTCTGCTCTCAATTACGTGGTAAGCATTCCAATTATTTGCTAATATAGCTGGCATGAAATGAGCATAACGATTTAATATCCAATGGTATGCTAGTTATATGCGAATTCCATGTGATCATAAAACTAATTATTAACAGATGAAAAATATCCTTTTCCTTCTGGTGATCAGCACTTGGTGCCATGCACAACCCAAACCTGTCAAGATTTTTATTTCTGTAGATATGGAAGGCATCGGGGGCATAGGCTCACCACACATGGTGACCAGTTCCGGTAAAGACTATGATACTGGCAGAAAGTTGATGACCGCAGAGGTGAACACCGTAGTAAAAGCAATCCTGGAATCGGGGCCTGCCACAATAATTGTTAATGACAGTCATGGTGATATGCAGAACTTGTTGCACACCGAGCTTGATTCCCGCGTGGAATATATTCAGAGCAACATCAAGCCCTGGGGTATGGTTCAAAACCTGGATGCAACTTTTGATGGCATCATCTTTATCGGCTATCATGCCATGGCAGGAGCGGAGAACGGATTTTTGGCACACACGGGATCAGGCACTGTCAAGGGCTTGTGGATTAATGGAACGGAAGTAGGTGAGGGAGGACTGAATGCCATGTTTGCGGGCGAGATGGGTGTACCTGTGTTGTTAGCGAGTGGGGATAAAGCTTTCGCGGAAGAAATATCCGGGCTGATCACAACACGTACCGTTATTACCAAAGAAGCAATCGGTGGGAGCGCAGCGAAGTTACTTCATCCGGAGGTAGTGAACAAAGCCCTCCGTGAGCAGACTTTAGCAGCTATGAAAGATTTGAAGAATGCCAAGCCACTGGCCGTGAAACAACCCGTTACATTTAATTTGAAGGTAGATCAGCCTACCCGAGCGGATGTAGCCATGGGCATTCCCGGAATGAAAAGGGTTGATGGTTATACAATCTCTTACGATGCAAAAAGTTTGAAAGAAGCATATCCCTTGATACGCATTGTGTATAAGTACATTTCCTGGTGACAGGAGTTACTTGCTACAAAATACTAAGCATACATCGCTTCTTTCTGCTCTGCCACTTTATCGCTTGATATGTATTCATCGTAGGTCATCAGCTTGTCTATGTTTCCATTAGGAGTAAGTTCGATGATACGATTGGCGATAGTTTGTGTGAAAGTATGGTCATGCGAGGTGAAAAGCACCGTGCCGGGGAAATCCCTCAGGGCATTGTTGAACGCCTGAATGGATTCCAGATCGAGGTGATTAGTAGGTTCATCCAAAATCAGCAGGTTGGCGCCTTGCAGCATCATGCGTGATACCATACACCTTACTTTTTCTCCTCCCGATAGAACACTACACTTTTTAAATACTTCTTCACCGGAGAAAAGCATTTTCCCTAAAAAGCCACGGATATAGACTTCATCTTTCTCCTCATCGGAGAACTGTCGCAGCCAATCAATCAGGTTATCGTCCGACTGAAAATATTTCTCATTGTCGTTGGGCAGGTAAGCTGAAGTGATGGTTTGCCCAAACTTGAAAGTACCTGCATCGGGTTTTATCTCTCCGGCAAGGATACGGAAGAGGGTTGTGATTGCGAGACTATCTTTACTCAACACGGCTATCTTATCGCCTTTGTTCACATACAAGTCAAGATTTTTGAATAGTGTACGGCCTTCTACTTTGTTGGTGAGTCCTTCTATTTGCAATATCTGATCACCGGCTGTTCGCTTCTGTTGAAAGATGATAGCCGGATACCTGCGGTTGGAAGGTTGTATGTCATCGATGTTGATCTTCTCCAACAATTTTCTCCTGCTCGTAGCTTGTCTCGACTTTGAAGCATTGGCGCTGAAGCGGGCAATAAATTCTTGTAATTCTTTCTTGCGGTCTTCAGCCTTTTTGTTGGCACTGGAACGCTGTGTTAATGCCAACTGACTGGACTCATACCAGAAGGAGTAGTTGCCAGTATATAATTTGATGGCTTTGAAATCGATATCTACGATGTGAGTGCACACCGTATCGAGAAAGTGACGATCGTGGGAAACCACAATCACCGTGTTTTTGAATTCCAATAGGAAGTCTTCCAGCCAGGTGATGGTATTAATGTCCAGGTCGTTCGTAGGCTCATCGAGGATCAGAATATCGGGATTACCATAGATAGCCTGCGCCAGAAGCACACGTACCTTTTGATTTCCGCTGAGTTCCTTCATCAGACTGAAGTGTACACTTTCTTCAATACCCAGGCCACTCAATAAGGCAGCGGCATCAGACTGTGCATTCCATCCGTCCATTTCTGCAAATTCAGCTTCCAGTTCTGAGGCTTTTACCCCGTCAGCTTCGGAGAAGTCGGGCTTCTCGTAGATGGCATCCTTTTCCTTCATGATGGTCCACAGCCTGGAGTGCCCCATGATTACGGTATCCAATACGGAGCATTCGTCAAATTCAAAGTGATTCTGGCGCAATACGGCCATGCGTTTGCCCGGGTCGATACTGACATGTCCTGCATTGGGATCAATATCTCCGGAAAGGATTTTGAGGAAAGTAGACTTACCGGCACCATTGGCACCGATTACACCATAGCAGTTGCCAGCTGTAAATTTGATGTTTACCTGGTCAAAAAGTACCCTTTTGCCGAATTGAAGGGATAAGTTATTGGCAGCAATCATAAGCTTCTGAAAATCAAGCCGCAAAGGTACAGAGAATCCGTTTGTTTTGCATACTTGACTCAAAAATCCCTTTGTGGGTAAGTATATAAAATGGTGTATGAATAGTATCTACCAAAAAAAATCTATTGTTCAACATGTTTCTCTTTCTTAGTATTAGACATCATAAAAACTGACATAATGAAATCTTACATCCCCGCTGTGCTGATACTGATGCTAACTTCCAATGTTTTTGCTACAGATAACTATCCTAAGAATCCAGATATTGATATCACACATTATTCATTCTCACTTACTTTATCAGATGAAACAGATGTGATCCGGGGAACAGCCGTTGTTCATTTTGTTTGTCGCAAGGAAGGCATAGATAAACTAAGGCTGGACCTCATCAACAAGTCAGAATTGCTAAAGGGAAAGGGCATGGAAATTGAATCGGTGAGCTCCGGAGGCAAGCCGCTCAACTTTGAACATAAAGAAGATCAGGTATGGATAAAATTATCCCCTTCACCGGCTGTCAATGAGCCTATGTCAGTTGAAGTCAGATACTATGGAGTACCGGCTACGGGATTGATCATTGGACCAAACAAATACAAAGACCGAACATTCTTTAGTGACAACTGGCCGAATAAAGCAAGGCATTGGCTACCCACCGTTGATCATCCTTATGATAAAGCAACAAGCGAGTTTATAATTACAGCTCCCAACCACTATCAGGTAATTTCCAATGGACTGTTAGTTGAAGAAAGTAATCTGCTTAGTGGACAAAAGTTAACCCATTGGAAACAGTCTGTACCGATTGCTACATGGCTGTATGCTTTAGGTGTGGCCAGGTTTGCTGTGCAATATGTTGATGAATTTGATGGAAAATCAATCCAGACCTGGGTGTATTATCAGGATCGTGATGCAGGATTTTATGATTTTGCTGTGCCTACCAAAGCGGCCATGGAGTATTATTCCAGGTATGTGGGTCCATATGCCTATGAAAAACTGGCTAACATACAGTCCAACAGTGTAGGAGGTGGGATGGAGGCAGCTACGGCAATCTTTTATGGTTCAAATTCTGTGACTGGCGAGCGCACAGAACGGTGGCAAAATGTGATCATCCATGAAGTAGCCCACCAATGGTTTGGAAATGCTGTAACTGAGTATGACTGGGATGACGTGTGGCTAAGCGAAGGTTTTGCTACCTATTTTACGTTGCTCTTTATTGAACATGCCTATGGAAAAGAAAAATTCGTAGCCGGATTGAAAGAATCCAGGGAAAAGATTTTTGAATTTGATAAAGCAAACCCCGATTACAGGATAGTGCACGACAACCTTAGTGATATGAGCAAAGTCACCACCATTCAAACCTATCAAAAAGGTGCATGGATATTGCATATGCTGAGAAATAGGGTTGGTGATGAAGCTTTTGAAAAAGGGATACAATCCTATTACAAAAAGTATATGAATCTGAATGCAACTACGGCAGACTTTATTAAGGAGATGGAGCAGGCATCAGGAATGGATTTAAAAGTATTCTTTCAGCAATGGTTGTATCAGGGAGGAAATATTGAACTGAAAGGCACCTGGAGTTATGATGTTAAAAGAAAAAAAATAAAAATCAATCTGGAGCAGGTCCAAAATGACTACACATTTCGTTTTCCTGTCGAGATAGGAATTTGGACGGGGAGCAAATCTGAACCCAAAGTAGAAACAATATCCATGGAGCAACGATCGGTATCTGTTGAAATTGACGCGGATAGTGCACCTGAACGACTGGAAGTTGATCCTGCCACCAAACTCTTAGCCACATGGAATTTTAAACGGAAGTAAATTAAGGGTAAGCTTGCTATCGTTCAATAATAGCCGCTACCCCCATACCACCGGCCGTACAAACAGAAACCAATCCCCGCCCTTTTCCTTTCTGGGAAAGAATTTTAGCCATCGTACCGACAACCCGTGCACCTGTAGCTCCAAACGGATGACCCAACGCAACGCTTCCCCCTTTTACATTCATTTTATTTCTGTCAATTGCACCAAGCGGTTTATCGAGCCCAAGTTCTTTTTTACAATACACCTCATCTTCCCATGCCTTTAATGTGCAAGCAACCTGTCCCGCAAATGCTTCATGAATTTCGTAATAATCAAAATCCTGAAGAGTAAGGTTGTTGCGCATGAGCAATCTTGCAACGGCCAGGGTGGGAGCCATCAACAATCCTGCACCATGCACAAAGTCAATGGCTGCAGCCTCACAATCTTTAAAGTAAGCCTGAATAGTCAGGTTATTATCCGAAGCATATTTTTCTGATGTCATAAATACTGCGCCTGCACCATCGGTAAGCAATGTGCTATTGCCCGCAGTAAGAGTTCCTGAAGCAGAGCGATCGAATACGGGTTTTAGTTTTGCCAATTGATCCATGCTGGTGTTGTCTCTGACAATTGTATCGCGGGTCACGCTTTTGAATGGAATGAGCATATCATTATAGAACCCTTCCTTATATGCTTGTGCTGCTTTGGTGTGGCTTTCATAAGAAAGTTGATCCTGTTCTTCCCGGTTTACTTTCCACTCCTTCACCATTTTTTCAGTATGCTGCCCCATCGACATCCCCGTGCGTGGCTCTACAACAGCAGGATAAGCAGGTTTCCAATCTTTAAGATTTATTTTTAATGTTTTTGATAATCTGTCTCCAAAACTTTTTGCCGAGTTCAAATCGATTAACTTCCATGCCAGCTTTCTTTGTAACATGATGGGAAGGTCGCTGTTCGTGTCACTGCCACCTCCTACACCAGAATCAATTTGTCCTGCTGATATTTTAAGGGCAATGAGATTCAATGCTTCCAGGCTGGTGCCGCAAGCTCGTTGAACATTGAATGCAGGTGTATTGGGATGTAAATCCGTACCAAGAACCACTTCCCTTGAAAAATTCCATTCTGTTGACGGATGCATGACTGCACCAAATGACACATCGCCTAGGAGCTTTCCCCCTAAGTTAAAAGTTTCAACCATACCTTGAAGGGTTGCGATCAGCATTTCCTGGTTGGTAGTGCGGGAATATTCCTTAAAGGATTTTACGAAAGGAATTCTGATTCCTCCAATAATGGCTACGCGATTATTTTGATTGTACATAAAACAGGTTTAGTATAAGTGGATTTACGCAAAAGACACATTCTATTCTGAGTGAAGGGAAGTTCCTATTTTTGATACCTCCAGGTTCTTTGGCCAATGGTATATGGGCATTTTAAGCTAGCATTTTTGGGCAGTGAAAGTAGAACTAAATTAATTGAAATCGTTACCTAACAACGAAGTTGTAAACTATTTAGTTCTTGCATTTCTAAGATAGGAACAAAAACAATAAATTACGACATGGCTTCTGGACCTGATCTCTTAACTATACCGATTTCAGAGAAAATTGGTGTGATCTCCGCGATAGCGATGGTTCCAAAGCAAGCGACAACACTTTTGGTGCTTGCTCATGGGGCAGGAGTTGGCATGACACATCCATTCATGGATAATATTGCCAGTGAATTCTACCAATCCGGTATCGGTACATTACGCTATAATTTTCCATATATGGAAAAGAACAGGAGAAGGCCTGATCCTACGGGCATTGCAGAGTGGACGGTAGCTGTGGTTATGGACTTTGCTCATACAAGTTATCCAAAACTTAAATTGTATGCCGGTGGTAAGTCTTTTGGGGGACGAATGACTTCACAGCATGCGGCTAAAGAATGCCCCCAATACTTAAGTGGCATTGTCTTTTTGGGATTCCCATTGCATATTAAGGGTAATCCCTCTACGGATAGGGCAGTGCATTTAAAAGAAGTAAAAGTGCCTATGTTATTTTTGCAAGGTACAAAGGATAAACTTGCTGAAATAAGCTTGATCAGAGACGTAGTAAAACGACTCAAGAATTCTACCTTGGTTGAATTTGAAGGGGCAGATCATTCCTTTAAAACCAAGAAGCATGATATAATTCCAGCGCTGGTCGAGCAAGGGGTGCAGTGGATGGCAAAAATATAAAAACACCTTCTACTGGGAAGGATACGGATTGCATACATCGCAAATGGATATGAGATTACTGTTTTTTGTCATTTGTTCGGCTGGGTTTATTGGAGTGAGTTGTTCAACAAATTCACCAAAACTTGTTTGGTCAGATGAATTTGATGGTGTGGGTCCACCGGATAGTTTAAGCTGGAACTATGAATTGGGAGATGGTTGTCCAAATCTTTGTGGATGGGGTAACAATGAAGATCAGATTTATACCAATAGTTCAGCTAACATAAGAAAAGAGAATGGCCTGCTCATCATTGAAGCGTTAAAAGTTAATGATCAATGGACTTCAGCGCGGATCACAACCCAGGGTAAGCGTAATTTCACTTATGGCCGGATTGAGTTCAGGGCAAAATTACCGGAAGGTGTAGGAACGTGGGCGGCCTTGTGGATGCTAGGAGAAAGCATACCCGAGAAGGGATGGCCTGCATGCGGGGAGATCGATATACTGGAGCATGTGGGGAGGAGTCCGGGGATAGTTCAAAGTGCCATGCACACACCTTCAAGTTTTGGAGAAACGGTTAACAAAGGTGACACAGCGGTCAATGATTTCAATTCAAAATTCCACGTATATGCAGCTGAGTGGAGCGAAGATCAAATTGATTTTTTTGTTGATGGTGGAAAATATTACACTTATAAACCTGAGATCAAAAATCGGGATACCTGGCCCTATGATTCACCCTTTTATATAATCATGAATATTGCCATGGGAGGTGGGTTCGGTGGGAAAATTGATCCAGAACTCGCTCGCGCCAGAATGGAGGTAGACTACGTGAGGGTCTATCAATAAAGTTTTTGGCTAAAGGAGTTAACCATTTTTGTCTCGGAATTCATCTATTCCAAAAGTTTAATTTTCTTATTTTTAGCTAATTTTTAATAGTCGATGAGGAAAACCTTGATTATGGTTTGTTGCTCTCTACTTACTTCGGCGTGGGCACAAATTGAAAAAAATTATACCCCCAGGGATAGCTATAATTCAAAGTCGAAAGAGCTGTTAAGGCAGATTGATGACCGTCACGAAATTCAATTGGAACGTGTAAAGCCTGAACATCCTGAAATTTATGAACAGTACTATCAGATTACGAAGGAATTAAAATCAATCTTAAAAAGTGGAAAGTTTATTAAGGACGAAAGCCTTGAGTCTTTTATTCAGCGGATTTACAATAAAATCATTGAAAGCAATGAATTTACCTGCACACCGTCTAATATTTTGCTGGTACGCTCACTCAAAATAAATGCGATCTGCTATGGGGAAGGAACAATTGTACTAACCACCGGACTGTTAGCCAGAATGGAAAGTGAAGACGAATTGGCTTTTGTTATTGCCCATGAATTGGCGCACTATGAAAAGGACCACATACACGCCATTATGTTGAATTACCTAAATAGCCGTGTTAGGGAACAAAGCAAGAGAATTTTGAAAAAATCTTTGAAGGGACAGGCTTCAGTAAAGAATATCAAAAAGACTACCGGATTGCTCTATGGATTGGGGAGCTTTAGCCGTTCGATGGAAATGAAAGCGGATTCATTAAGTCTTATCTACTTGACCAACGCCGGGTTCAATCCGAAGGGAGCCATATCCGCCCTGAATAAGTTAGATTCTCTTGAGCAAAGGTATCCGGCCTTGGGCATCGGCTTATTTAACCCTTTAAACATAACCAAGTACCCATTTAAGAACGCATGGATGATTGAACGTTCCCTGGTTTACAGCAGGGAAACAAAAAATGTGCTGTTTATGTCCTACGATCTATTAAAATCTCACCCTGATATCTCCATAAGGAGGTCAATTTTGCAAAAAAACATTGGGCATAATGATAATTTGAATAAGGATGATACAGGGTATCTGGCGGACAGTGTGAAATGGATACCCTGGTTTGAGGCGGTACATGGAGGTTATTTAAATAAAGAATTTGATCTTGCGTTGTACTACGCACTGTACCTTAAGCGTATTTTCCCTAGGAATCGATTTTTGACCACCACCATTGCCTCAATCTTGGTTGACACGTATGAAGCAAGAAGCAGAAGCGAAGTGGGGGAGTATGTTTCCAAATTCACTACCCATTATGGCGCTGATCTTAAAATGGTCAATACATTCCTTCACAATATATATGATAAGGAAATACTTGACCTGGCATTTCATTTTCTGAACCACCAGGTTAACTTTGACCCAACCAACGAACAACATTACTACCTGCTTTACCGGATTTGTACACTGAGTAAAAGACATACTGTAAGGAAAAATATTGTGAGCTCATATCATCAGGCGTTTCCGGATGGAAAGTACTTGAAATTAATGAGGTGATGATTAAATAGTTTGCCCTTAAAATGCTGAAAAGGTTAAAATTAATGGGAATATGAAGTGATTTGGGTTGATAAAATCTGCAAGAAATCAGAGTTTTATATCGAAAACTTTGCAGATTTTAGAAATTCATAGAATGTAAAGCATTGAGCTAAATGCTATCGCTGTTGCGCGGCTGAATTCTTCTTGATTGTTATAGAAAGGCGTAGTCCGCGCAAATCATCAGGGGTGGGCGCAGCCCGCCCCTGATGATTTGTTGTGCCACTGCAATTGTAATGCGGAGGTCCGATTGCCTAGAGCACATAGACTACTAATTCATTAGTAAGAATCCATCGTTTTAATACTTTTAGAAAATAAGTTTTTAAGGGACGACTAAATAAATAATTGCACCAGATTGGCTATCCCGAGACCCATGTAGTTGCCCACGGCATAACCCAACAAGCCCACGGCAACGCCTGGTAAAATAAGTTTTGGAGTTCCCCGGGCACTGGCAAGAGCAAGCGCACTGGATGATCCACCCACATTTGCCTGTGAAGCTACCGCCAACGTGCCGGCATCCAGTTTCAACAGCCATCCAATTCCAAAAATAAAAACGCCATGTACCACGATAGTCCCGGCAGCAAAATAAAACACCGCGGGTCCAACAGCCACAATGTTAGAGACCAGCGATTTGGCCCCGTTGCTGGCCAAAAACAACAAGAGCATGTAATTCCCTAGCATTGCACCACCTGAAATGGTTTTGATATAGGGAAGTTGTGCTACCATGAGGACAATGGTTGTGAGCCACAATATCTCCGGCAGAAAAGGAAATAGAGAAGCAATGAAGGAGGACAAAAATAAGGAACCAAAGACCACGCTGATAAGTGCGGCTATGTGCACAATAGAGACAGTGCCATCGCTCTTATAAAGAGATTTTTCCAACGTGTATTGCTGAGAATCTACCGGATCAGGTATTTTCGCAATTTTATTTCTTTCAATGAGCGCAGGGGCGGCAAGACAAACTATCAGCCAAACCGATGTCAGAATCACATCCGCTGCTATGCCGGCGGTGAATAAATCGGGACTTGTATTGAAAGCCCGGCCAAGTGCGGCAAAATTCATCCCGCCACCTATATATGTGCCTGTAAACTGGCCAGCCAGCTTCCAGGTTTCGGGGCCTAAAAATTTGTGAAGGATAAGAGCCATGAACAGTGAGCCAAGCGCAGAACCAATCGCACCCAGGCCAAAAGCCTTTAGCATGGTGGGGCCGGCATCTTTTATTGATTTGATATCAACACTTAAAAGAATAAGAATAATGGCAGCGCTTACCCCTTCCGCCATCAGGAAGTCATAAGCTGGGGAATCACTAGGAAGCATGCCGGAGTTTGAAAGCAACATACCGATCAAAATTGCCAACCCACCAGCGCCTAGCTTTCTGAATGTTGGATATTTTCGCTCCAACCACAAAGCAACAATTACGGAGAAGGCGAGGACAAAAAGGATGGCTATGGTATTGGTGATCATGCTCCCCGATAAGGTATAGTCCTGCTTATATCAATCGGAAGTATAGTCAAAAATTTCTACTGATCCCATTGGGTTGTTATAAAATTGACTATTGACTGTATCAGCAATCAGGAAGTCTATACATTTATAAGGAATCTGGTATTAAATTTATCTATGTCCGACCTTATTGTTAACCCCTTAATCCGATTGATAATGGAATCGGGCGGTCAGTTCGACAAACAGACATTGAATCGACATGACTATTTAATAACTAAGGGAAAGACAGAAAGGAATATTTATTATGTAGAGTCCGGAACATTGCGCGTATTCTTAACAGACCATGCTGAGGAACAAACCATTCGTTTCGGATATCCGGGTACATTATTTACGGCATTGGATTCCTTTCTGACCGGAAAGCCAACACACTATACGATTCAGGCATTGAAGAAATGTGATCTGCTGGTTATACAGAAGTCTTCGTTTATGGAGGTAGTGAATGGCAACGCAGACCTTGCAGGTTTGTATCACAAAATGTTGGAGCAATTGATTGTTCAACAAATGGAACGTGAAACAGATTTGCTGACGGTATCTCCCGGAGAACGCTACAGGCGTGTTTTAGCGAGAAGCCCTCATTTGTTCCAGCATGTACCCCATAAATACATTGCATCGTATTTAAGAATGACACCCGAAACGTTGAGCAGACTCAAAAAATCTTGATCCTGATCAATGGTCAGGGGTGCGGTGTTTGGCATTTTTGTAAAAAAATAAAAGATGGGCAGCCTGGAATTATTGAATGATTTAAAGGATAGAATCAAATTGATAATCAGTGAGTTAACAAACTTCACTTCACTTTCAGAATCAAAGCTTAATCAACGCAGAACCCCCAAAAGCTGGTCCATACTGGAGTGCATTGAGCAC
>CAYTBO010000006.1:0-33840 GCA_964436055.1 uncultured Ohtaekwangia sp. | reverse complement strand
GATACGCGATACTTATGTTCCACTAAAAGAAAGGAGGTACCATGTCTAGTCCCAAGAAAATTTTATCAAGATCTATTACACTAAAATCCGCAGGTGTGGAGATTTGAGAAGTAGATTGTACCTCGTGAAATTTTAGTGCATTTGATAAAATTGAAATGAGGATTTTAAAACCGGATGGTTTTAATACCCGGCCAGTATCTAGGTCGGGTATTTTTTTTCACAGCAAGTGAATATGATATACGTCAGAATTATTTCTTTTTATACCTCTTACTTCAAATCCTCCAGGTTGCGGAATTTCTTCAACGAGGTCAAATGATTTGCAACAGGAGTGAAGGGATCCGAATATTAGTAAAAAATTATGGGTAGCATGGTGAGGAACCATAGTCCATTGAGGTGCCATGGTAATATTTTCAGCATGAATCAACTGGTTTTTGGTGCCCGAAGTACTATCGATGAGATAGGTGGTTCTCCAAATTCTTACAAGCAAATCATCACCTGTATTTTTGCAATGGCAATGAACGTAGATATGCCCATCCTCCATCGTACCCGCTAAAATATCCGTGAGTATTTCCAGATCAACTGACGGCTTGATCTTTACGGGTGCATCCGCTATCTCAACTTCCTTCTTAGTCAATTCAATCATACTTTCTTTGGTGGAAGATCAAATGCTTTGGCTTCGTGTTCAAAATGATTCTTATGCGAACCATCACAAAAGGGTTTGTTATTTGACTTTCCGCACCGACACAAGGAAATAATTTCTCGCCCCTGCAGACCATACGCATTCCCTTGCATATCCACAATTTCTAAATCTCCTTCGATACGCAATGAACCGTTGTTATTGACTGTAATCTTCGTTTTAGACATAATTTTTATTTCAAAGTTAGCTTTCTTTACGCTCTTATTCAATTGGTTCGATTTCAAACAAGGTCGGATCAACATTCGGAATCACTTTCAATGCGTTTTGATAATAAATCTTTCGAAGTACCGAATCGGGTAAGGATAGACCGTACATCTTCCAGTGTGCATGCCTTTTTCGATAATAATCGAAGTATTCATCTGCTGTTTCCAGCACTCTGAAATAGGTGAAATATTCTTCTTTGTCATAGGTGTCCTTTCCCATCATTACACGATCCTGATATTGGATAAGCCACGCTCGGGCCGTCAGGGGTTGTCTGCCCAGTTCGGCAAGCACCGCACCCAATTCCGTATACATATTGGGTAATTCATCCATCAGCTCACCTAATTTTTCGAGGTCATTGCCATACCATCCGAGATGGGCGTTTATAAATTTTGTGCCAGGGTGTTTTCTGAAAACATTGTGTTGCTCAGCCATCAATGACTCAAAGGTTGGATTTCTCTCTGGACTCTTGTACCGGCCAGGGTATTGTTTAAGCTCCAGCCAGCGCTCATTGTGCTTATCTTTTGGAAGCCAGAATGCATTGGGCTCTCCGGTGTGTATAAGGACAGGGATGCCTAATTCACCGCACTTTGCCCATATTGGGTCGAGTCGTGAATCATCCACCTTTATTCGCTTACCCTGATTGTCTTTGTCGGTTAATCCCAGGCTTTTGTACACTTTCAATCCTTTGGCGCCAAGCTTTACAGACTCTTCGATTGTTTGCAGCGTCTCATCTGGCCATCCCTGATCATCGAGTTTTTCAAAGTCAATGCTTAAGAATAGTACAAATCGATTTGAATATTTTTTATTTATATTATCTAATGACCACTTCAAATAGTTGCCGCGAAAGCCACTCAGGTTCACCATCACGTTCATGTTCATGCCATCCATATCAGCAACGAGTTTATCAAGATTTTGGATCGGCATAGTAAATTGATGATTGTGAACATCGATAAACGGAAATTTAGATTGAGTCAGGTTGTGTTCAGATACTTTCAACGTTGAGACTGGGGCAAACGTCTCAACATCCATGACATTCAGTCTGTACTGTATTTTTCCGATAAGCCAGTAGGCGAGCAAAAGAAATAAAAGGATGGCGGGTGCAATAACCCCCCATCTTTTAGAAAAAACCTTATTCATGATTTGTTACTGCAGAACAATCGGGATTTGAACCAATGTCTTGTCCCACATGAAGTTCATAATGGTACCGACAGAGTCACTTGCAAAACTGATGGTAAATTGTTCTGTTTCCGATTCTGTAGTTTGTGATGGTACTTCAACTTTAAGTACATCCAATTCATAATTGGGTTCGGCAGCACCAAAAAATACACCAGCTTCACTATTTAAGGATACTTCCCATGTAGATGGTCCTGGAACGGTATACATTCTATAAGTGCCTGCAGAAATTGGTTTGCCTGCGAAGGCTACATCTTTGCTAAAGGTGATTTCAGTAGCAGCATTGGCGCCAAGTCTCCAATATTGACCATAAGGTTGAAGGGCATTTTCACTTTCCTCACCAAAAATAACTCTTCCCTTTTTATAGGGTCTGCTATAACTTACCTTCATATTGAGATCTTCATAGCTACTTTCTACTGTAGCGGGTGGACTGGCTGGTTCGGCAATAAAAAGGCTGTAAACTGCCCAACCAACGAAAACTATGATGACGGCTGCTATCGCAAGGAATATTTTCTTTTTCATTTTGATAAAATCGTTTAAGGGTTTAAGTTCATCTCACAAGGTACTAAACAATTCGTTATTTATTTGGCTTCATGACGCAACTATTAGGCTAGTGTGGACCGGATGTAATTTGTTGAACTAATAGGTAATCAAAGCTAAATTTTACTAGTTTATTAATTCTTGTTCCTTAAATTACATCAATGGAAAATTAAAGTTATCCCGGTATGATTCGATGGGTTCCTTGCTTTGCCGTTTTAGCCATTTTCAGTTGTACAAATTCTGAGATAGAAAATTATTCATCAGACCAAGAGAGCATTGGCAATGCACGCGCTTTGTCGAACAAATCAATTGCTGAAAAGGATACCCTGACTATTGCAAATCAATGGATGGATAATTTCCTTATCATAACTTCTCGAGGGATTAAAGTTGAAGGGAAGGAGCTGAACCGGAAACTTTTGGCCAACGAATTTAAAACCAAGAAAGAAGTAATTTATATTAGAAACCCAAAGTCTATTGAAGTGATGAAGGAGTGGGATGTGGCATCAGAAACAGGCACGTGGGAGGGAAACTGGATTGATGATGGATCGAAAATTGAAATTGGTGGAACTTACTATGCTAAATGGCATAAGGTAGATGGAAGGTGGTTGATTCGGGCAGAAATATTTACCCCTACAAAATGTAAGGGAGCAAAGTATTGTAACGGTAAACCTGTATAGGCAGCTCAATGAACGAAGAAAATCACTGGAATAAAATTGCAGACTCCTATCAGGATGAGGTGCTAAATGCATTTCAATCGGATAAGGATAAAAAGCTTGCCCGATATTTTAAAAAACATGGAAACAAAAAGCACACTGCTATTGACTTTGGATGTGGAATAGGAAATGGATTTCATTATCTATCCCCACTATTCAAAAGCATACTCGCAGTAGACATATCCCAAAACTGCCTGGATATTGCAAGCCAAAAGGGTTATAAAAATGTTTCCTACAAGCAAATGGACTTGACAAAATCTACTATTAGGATTCCGACAGCAGAGTTTGTTTTATGTAGCAACGTGGCCATTTTTGCAGATCTGGAGATGAATTATGCCATTTTCCGGAATGTAAGTAAAGTATTAAAATCAAAAGGAAATGCATTGTTTGTTGTTCCCTCGATGGAGTCAACCTTATTTTATGCGTGGCGAATGATTGACTGGTATAGAAGAGAAGGTGTAAAGACAGAGGACATTCCTGATTCAGAATTTGACTATTACAAAGGTTCTAAACGCGATTTACTCCAGGGGATAGTTCAAATAGATGGAAGACCGACCAAACACTATTCTCATTCTGAACTTCAGGTCATTGTTAAGGAGGCCAGGCTTGAAGTGGCTGCTATCGAAAGGCTGGAATATGATTGGACCACTGAATTTTCGGAGCCGCCCAAATGGATGAAGGATCCCTATCCCTGGGATTGGTTGATTGAATGCAGAAAGGCTTGATTTCTTTATTGTTGCAGTATCGTAAACTCTGTTCTTCGATTTAATCTTCGCCCTTCCTGGGTCTCGTTACTGGCAACCGGTCTGGATTCGCCATAACCTGCCGCGCTAATTCGCTCAGGATTTACACCCAACCTTTCAAGGTATTTTTTCACCGCTCCAGCTCTTCGCTGACTTAAAGCCAGGTTGTATTCATCCGGCCCCAGTTCATCGGTGTGTCCACCTATCTCAACCTTCATGCCGGGTGAGCTTTCCATCATGTTGATAAAATCCTGTATCCCATTGAAGGATAGAGGTTCATCACTGTCGTGACCGAAATAAATATCTATGAGCGAGGGAACATTTATAGAAAGCTTTTGCATGCTGATGGTGTCGCTGAATACCATTTCTTTATACGAAACGCCACCCAGGTAGATCGAGGTAACCTGAGGAGTATAGCCAATGCTATTGATGTCAATTTTAAATTTCCTGGATATAGCTGGATTTGAAAGCAACGTGATTCCATAAATACCTTTCTCTGCTTCAGAAAAGTTTTGCTTTTCTCCATGACTATTTCGAATCGATACTTGCGCGTTGAGTGGTTCATTAGTCAGTACATCCTTAATGTGCAAAAGAATTTTTGCTTCGTGTGATAAGGGCAGCGGGGTAAGGGTAATAGTATCAGCATCAGTGATGATATCAGGTGCAGCCTTTATGGATGCACTTTCCGCAAACAAGTCTTTATAATCTTGTTGCCCGAGTATGACGGGTTTCCAATTCTCCATATTCACTTTATATATATCTTGTTCTCCTATATTTTCAACTCGTACAGATGATATATATGCATCAGTTTCGGAAGCATTAAGAACAAAGTAAATATCATTTTCAGGTGAATTAATTGGATACCCAAGATTAAGCGGCTCACTCCATTGTCCAGTAATTGTATCCAATGCCGATCGGTAGATATCCATATCGCCCATGCCTGCATGGCCATTAGAGCTGAAATACAAATGCTTACCACTGGCGGAAATAAATACGCCATCTTCATCCAATTCTGTATTCACCAGAGGTCCAAGATTTCTGATATTTACCCATCGTCCTTTTTCCAAATCTGCCGAGTATATGTCTGTACCGCCATATCCGCCTGGTCGGTTACTGGTAATGAATATCTTTTGATTATCAGCCGACAATGACGCTGAGTTTTCAAGATATTCAGAATTGATACCATTCATTGGCTGTGGCTGAGACCACTCGAAGTTTTTACCTTTGGTAGAAATAAATAGGTCACCACCATTGCTATCGTGGTAGAGTATCATTTCGTTTCCATCCTGAGAAATCGCCACGCTGGAATTATGATAATTTGTGTTTAGGGGGCCGCGCATGTTTTTGGAGGGTTGCCATTTACCATCCACCAGTTCTGAATAAAATATATCTTCGTAATAATCCAGATCGGTGGCAACGCTGGCATTCTGGTTACCCTCTGGTCTTCGTGAGGTAAAGACCAGTAATGTTTCTTCGCCATTGATGGTTGGCGCATAATCCGGAAATTCTGAATTGATATTTTCACTCAGGTGAGATATTTTTACATCCACAGGATTTTCAAGGTAAATCACTGCATTGCGGCATTCGAAGATTTTGCGGTTCACATCATTGATCTTATTAGATTTCTCAAGTCTTAGTGATCGGGCTAAGATTCTATTATACCGATCGTAAAATAGGATGGCACTATCGAATTTATAATTGTGGTGATACGCCTGCCCGATGAAATAAAGAATATCTTCATCCACTTCAGGATTAAGCTTCCAGGCTTGCCTGAAATAAGGGAGTGACTTTTCCTTATTAACGGTGAGCATAATGGACTGACCGGCCATAAATTGTGCCTTTGCGTTGTGGGGATTCAGTTGGGTTGCTAGCGTGAATAATTCCGTTGCCTGTTTGCGGTGCGTATAGTTAAATACTTCCATACCCAAGTTGTAATACTCCTCAGCTAAAGCCACCGAATCAGTTTGGGAATAGGTTGTCAGCCAGATTGAGTTAACGATGAAACACAAAACTATCCTTCTGTAAAAAGCCGTCATAGCAAGAAATTTTTACCAAATTTAGCAGAATATCGGATTTTTGGCTTGTTGCTGAGAATCTTCTTCCATTGATAATATTAACCGCCTCGATGTATACCTTGGCTTCTTAACTTTACCATTTGGCAATATCTGCTTATACCTGCGACTTTTAGTAATTTAATGACACCGATGAAGGACTCTGCAGACTACGTACAACTGGATTTAAGCTGGTGTGATTTTAACGCCAGGGTGCTGGCTGAAGCAACAGACCCTGCTGTGCCATTGGTTGACCGGATCAAATTTTTAGCCATTTTTTCATCCAATCTGGATGAGTTCTATCGCGTCAAGATCGCGGGATTAAAAAAACTACGGCAATTAAAACACCGGAAGACTGCCAAATGGTTAGGTTATGATCCCAAAATACTTTTGAGTGAAATAGCTGTCAAGGTAAATTCGCAACAGGAAAAATTCGGAACGGTATGGAAGGAGGAAATTATACCGGAACTAAAAGCTAAGGGTATCCATATCTATCAGTCAGAGGATATCCAGCCCTTTCATCGCTCGCAAATCAATAACTTGTTCAGAGTTCATACGCAAGGACTCCTCCCTATCATTGTATCTAAAGGCAGCAAAAAAATACAACTGAGCAACAGAGGCATCTATTTGGTAGCCGAAATGAAAAAGAAGGGGAGACTCCGTAACGTCATCGGTTTTGTTAATATTCCCACCGAACATCTCTCCAGGTTTGAAGAGCTGACCGGACCGGATGGCACGCACAGTTTCATTGCACTGGACGATATTATTCGGATTCACTTTTCAACTATATTTTCCGACTATGATTTGGAGCGTAAAATATACAGCATTAAACTCAACCGGGATGAAGACTACGAGATAGAAGATGAATTTTCGGGAAATCTGGTTGATAAAATAAAAGAAAAGGTCGATAGACGAATGATTGGCAATCCAGTCAGGTTTCTGTACGATAGCGAAATGCCTAATGATTTGCTGAGAAAAATCATGGATAGTTGTAATGTAAAACCTCACGATGCGATAAGTGGAGGGAGGTATCACAACCTTCATGATTTGTTTCAACTGGCCTCCCTTTTGATTAAACACCTCCCTGGCCAGATTTTTTCACCCATTGCTCATCATGAACTCGAAAATTCCACCTCGATTTACACGGCAATGGAAAGCAAGGATCACCTGCTACACTTTCCCTATCATCGGTATGATTACGTATTGCGCTTTTTCAATGAGGCTGCGGTCGATCCGAATGTGACGGAGGTGAAGGTCACGTTGTATCGGATATCCAGAAAATCGAAAATTGCTCAAGCGCTAATTACTGCCGCAAAGAACGGAAAAAAGGTTACTGTATTTGTTGAAGTCAAGGCCAGGTACGATGAGCTTAACAATATACAATGGGCGAAAGAAATGGAAAAGGCGGGTGTATCTATAATTTATAGTTTACCCAAACTGAAAGTTCATGCTAAGGTTGCATTGGTAATTAAGCGTACTGACCGTAACATAAAAAAACGTTACGCCTATATGGCTACAGGTAATTTCAATGAAAAGACAGCAACTTTGTATGCCGACCATGGTTTACTTACTACTAGTCAGGCCATTTGTAAGGAGGTGGAAAAACTCTTTGATTATCTGAAGACAAAATCCAGGTCAGTTGTATTCAGTCATTTGATGGTAGCGAGTTTCAATATGAAAAACCGTCTTTTGGATCTGATTGATGAGGAAATTGAAGAAGCTAAAAATGGCAGAAATGCCTTCATTATCATCAAGGTAAACGGCCTGGATGAGCCCGAGATGATACAAAAACTTTATGAAGCATCAGCTGCGGGGGTAAAAATTCAATTAATCGTGCGGGCAGGCTGTTCACTTGTTCCGGGTTTGAAAGGAAAAAGTGAAAACATCACTGCTTATCGCCTGGTTGACATGTTTCTGGAGCACGCGCGCGTATATTGGTTCTGCAAACATGATGCTAACTTGATTTATTTGTCGTCGGCTGACTGGATGAATAGAAATCTAAATCGGCGGATTGAAGTTGCTTTTCCATTGGTTGATCCTGTACTTAAAGAAGAGATCATGACCATCATTAATTACCAACTGGCTGACAATGTTAAGCTGTCATCAATTGCCGATAGAGATAGACGGGCATTAGCTTCCGGCAATCAACTTAGGGCGCAAACCATGATTTATCATTGGATTGAAAGGGAAGAAGCGGAATCATAAATAAGAACGCTATGAAAAAGATAAATATAAAAATCACAAATAAGGATGGAAATGAATTAGCTGCCCGGTTGGAGTTACCTGCTAGTGGCAAGCCACATAACTATGCCATCTTTGCTCATTGCTTTACGTGTTCCAAAAACCTGAATGCTATCCGAAACATAGTCAGTCCACTGACCGAATCAGGATTTGGTGTTTTAAGCTTTGATTTTACAGGACTTGGGCAGAGTGAGGGAGATTTTGCCGATACGAATTTCTCGTCAAACGTTGATGACTTGATTTCTGCTTCTGATTTTCTTGCGAAAAATTACAAGCCACCCACTTTATTAATCGGTCATTCGTTAGGAGGGGCTGCAGTCCTTTTCGCTTCCGGTAGAATCGATTCGGTGAAGGCAGTCGCTACACTCGGGGCGCCATCGAATCCCGAGCACGTTCAGCACCTGATTCAGTCTGATGTGGAAACCATTCAGAAGGAAGGTGAGGCCGAAGTAAACATTGGAGGAAGAAGCTTTAAAATAAAAAAACAATTTATCGATGACCTCAAAAAACATTCATTGAAAACGGTTCTAAAGGACTTGAGGAAATCTTTGTTGATCCTTCATTCGCCGCAGGACAAAACAGTGGGTATCGAAAATGCGGCCGAACTATATACCACCGCATTTCATCCGAAGAGTTTCATTTCATTGGATGGCGCAGATCATTTGCTGACTAAGAAGGAAGACTCTATCTATGCTGGCGGTATGATTGCTGCATGGGCTGAGCGATATCTGGTTGTCTCGGATGAGGAGGTATCATCTCAACCTTACCAAACATCAGCACGGATCAAAGATCAATCAAATAAATTCCTTACCCAGATTCAAACAGGAAAGCACCATTTGCTTGCCGATGAGCCTGAAGAAGTGGGTGGTGAGGATCGTGGCCCTTCCCCTTATCACTTGTTAACCTCCGCGCTGGCTGCCTGCACAGCGATGACCATGCGAATGTATGCCGACCGCAAAGGATGGGCTATAGATGAGGTTGTTGTGAATATTGACCACGAGAAAAAGTATGATGAAGATTGTGCCAACTGTGATAAACCTTCTAGCAAGATTGATCATTTTAATCGATACATTGAATTATTCGGAAATTTAGATAATGACCAGCGCACTCGATTACTCGAAATAGCCAATAAATGCCCCGTACATCGAACGTTGGAGGGTGAAGTGAAGATTACCACTTCGTTAATCGAAGATAATTAACTGCCCAAAAAAAATCATTTTCTAAAAGTTTTAACTGGGGAACTATAAATCAATGATTTCGGTGTCGTAAACCATTGCAGGAGATAGGGATTGGGAACAATGAAATTGTCAAATAATTCAGTTCAAAATCAACACCATAAGCTGATTTTATTCAATTACTTTGCGGCACTTAATGATAAATTAATTCCATTATGGATTGGATACAGATTGCCGGACATACCGGTGCATTGCTTAGTAGCCTCACCTTTGTGCCTCAACTTTATAAAGCATGGATCACCAAAAGTGTTGGTGATCTGAGTTTCGCCATGCTTATCATTGTATTCAGTTCTACGATTGTATGGGTGATCTACGGAGTTTCTCTTGGCCTTTGGCCGGTTATTCTGGCCAACTGTTTTATTGCTTTAGTCAGTCTGGTGTTGATTTATTTTAAAGTCACTTTTAAAAAGAAATATACTGCTGAGCCGTAGGGGAAGGGATACTGGATACTGGATGCTGGGAAGCGCAGTCCGGCAACAAGTATCCGGAGACCAGTATCAGCTAACAAGGATCTTCACGTCCTTTGCCATTATCCTTCACAGCCTTTGCGTAAAATTTCCAATACCACCCAACTTCTACTTAAACAAACTAAACTGTGCCTCAGCCACCGCACGCTGCAACGCTTCCCAATCTCCGCTATAGAACGCATCAACTTTATCCAGCACAGGCTTGATACCTTTCTCCACATCACCAATAAGGGTACGCTGTGTGGGTGATGGGGGGAAGGTAGTGTTTTGTAAATACCTTCTTGCTGTTGACAACTTCTCAGACACCAACTTGGGATCATCACTAAAGCCCTGCATATCTTCAGGCGGATTGATCTCAGCAATCAGTTTATCAATTTTGGCTTCGGTAGAATCACACAACTGCTTCAGTTTGGTATTTGCATCACTTTTCTCACGCTCTTTCAGTTTTGAAAGGATAAGATCAACAGTCTCTTTCGATTCATTCAATCGATCAACACGGCTGGTTGCTGACTCCATCAATGAAGCAAACCTATCCAGCAGTTCTGCTTTTTCACTCATTTCATTTACTGTCATCTGAATGTTGGGATCTACTTTCACTTCTACATTCACTGAATCCTTGTATGCTCCATATTGAAAGACCACTTTGTAAGTTCCGGGTGTCACTGATCTTCCACCTCGCTCTGCTGCATCTGCTGCCGGCTTTTTGGTATCAGGCATGCGAGCACCTTTGATGTCAAGTTCCCAGAAAATTCTATTAAAACCTTTGCTGGGTTGATGTTTGAGCGTACGAAGAAGCTTGTTGAAGTTATCATAAACCATCACTGATGTTTTAACCGAATCTTTTTCCGTTGCGGCTTTTTGCAAATCCTTTATGTAATAGGTAAGCATAGCTCCGGGTTTTCTATTCTCACCTTCATAGAAGGCATCACCAGTACTCCTGTATCCATTAGGATCTCCCTGATTGATCAGGTAGGCTGTAGGAGGTTCAATAGCCTTGATGTTTTTCGCCAGCGTGGTAGTGTATCCGGTCCTGGCAAGCTCACGCAATGGTCTGATATCATCCATTATCCACACTGCTCTTCCAAATGTACCGATGACAAGGTCAGCTTCACGCGCTTGGATAGCAAGGTCCATAGTAGAAACGGTTGGATAACCGCTCGTCCATTTTGTCCAGGACTTTCCATCATCTATGGAAACGTACATTCCGAATTCGGTGCCAAGGAAAAGTAAATTGGAAACAACAGGATCCTGAACTACTGCCAGACAGTAGCCGTAAACAGTTTGGTCATTAACCATTCTTACCCAGGTCTTGCCCATGTCTTTGGTGCGGTATAGGTATGGAATGTTATCATTTTGCCTATAATTGTTAATCACCACAAAAGCTTCATTCGCATTATATGTTGATGCCCTGATCTGCGTGATCCATGCATTCTTCGGAGCGCCTGGCATTTTGCTGATAACATTTGTCCAGGTTTGTCCACCATTCGTTGTCAGTTGCACATTGCCGTCATCTGTGCCAACCCAAATCACACCTTTCTGCAGTGGACTTGGTGCCACGCTAAGAATAGTGGTGTGGTTTTCGGCACCACTGTTGTCGAGGGATAAGCCTCCAGTAGTGGCTTGCTTTTGTTTCTCCGGATCGTTGGTCGTAAGGTCTGGTGAAATTTTCTCCCATGTTGCACCACGGTCGGTAGATTTCAGCAGAAACTGACTACCTATATATAAGGTGGTCTTATCTATTGGGTCTACCGCAATGCCGGCATTCCAGTTGTAGCGCAGTTCTTCTCCGTTTGCTAGATAGGGCTTTACAAAGTTTCGTGTTCCAGTGGCAAGGTCATAACGCATCAGGTTTCCACCTTGTGAAAGTGCATAGCCGTGTTTATCCTCACTTAAAGGGTCTGGCACCACATCAAATCCATCGCCACCACCTACACGGTCCCAATAAGCATTCCGAATACCATAACTTCTCCATACCTGACTGGGACCACGCCAGGAGCCGTTATCTTGAAGTCCACCATAGACATTGTACGGCAAGGCATTATCAACATTAATATGATAAAATTGTGCCAACGGCATGTTCTCAATGAACCGCCATGTTTTGCCGCGGTCGCGGGATATCACTGCGCCTCCATCATTACCACAGATAAGAAAATCCGGATCAGTAGGATGAACATACCAGGCATGATTATCAACGTGTACCAGTCTTGGGTCGATAAGTCGTTCAAATGTTTTTCCGCCATCGTTACTTACATCAACGTAAGTGTGGATATTATAAATCCTGTTTTCATTTTGTGTGTCCACAAAGATGTCTGCATAGTAGAAGGGTCGGCCACCAATGTTTTTGGTTGTAACCAGAGACCACTTTTCACCACCATCTTCTGATTTGTAGAATCCGTTCTTTTTAGCTTCCACCAAAGCATAGACAATGTTGGGACTGCTTGGCGCAATAGCCAATCCAATTCTTCCAAGATCACCTTTAGGTAAACCGTCTACGGCAGTTTTCTTCTTCCATGTTTCACCTGCATCATAGGATATGTATAATCCTGATCCAGGTCCACCGGAATTGAAATACCACGGCCACCTTCTGTGTTCCCACATGGCAGCGATGAGTTTGTTGGGGTTGGTAGGATCAACGACCAGATCGCCAATGCCGGTCTTTGTATCGACATATAAAACTTTTCTCCAGGTCTTGCCGCCATCCGTTGTTTTGAAAACGCCACGATCCTGTTGCTCACCCCACGGTGAACCGATTGCTCCCACATATACTATGTTTGGATCATCTCTGTGGATGATCACACGATGAATGTTTCGAGTTCCTTCCAGCCCCATGTGCTTCCACGTCCTTCCACCATCCAGTGACTTATAAATTCCATTGCCACCCGTTAAGCTATTACGGGGATTACCTTCACCGGTACCTACCCATACTTCCGAGGGGTTATTCTGATTAACGGCCACAGCACCTACCGATGCTGCCTTCTCCTTATCGAAGAGGGGAATAAAGCTGGTCCCTCCATTATCTGATTTCCATAGTCCTCCCGATGCTGTACCGATGAAAATGATATCCGGGTTGGATTCCACCACATCGATGGAGGTGACACGGCCACTCATACCGGCGGGACCGATGTTGCGAGGTTTAATGTCCTTGAAAAGTGACATGTCTATGGGTTGTGAAAACAATGGGCCGGACAAAAGGATTGTGCACAAGACAGCAAATAGGGATCGCATAACTATTTCTTTTATTGGTTGAGAGGATGCTAATTAAGGAAATATAAAGCGTCAAGCAAAGTAGTTGTTGGTTACTGGTTGCATGTTTCAGGTTTCCGGTTCAATACTTTGTTTATGTGTCCGGAAGCTGGTAACCGCTGACAACGATGGCTTTTTTTTTACTCGATAAGCCATGCCTTACCTTTATAGAAAAGATGGGCTTTTCTATGCTCTCTTTTATGTGCGATCAAATGATTGATGTCCTGTTGTTTTACCCTGTATCCCATCAGATGGAGAAAGTCTTTGGTAAAAAATTTAGCTACACGCTGATTTATTCTCAACGATTTCTTTAATTCATCAGTGTACCGAACACCAGGCAGGAGCGCCAGCAACGAGTCAATGCCCAAACGACGGAGTAGGGTGGAGAGGTAAAGATATTTCTTTGCAATTGGCCGAATGATAAAATAGCCGTCATCACCCTGATCCTGATAGAGCGGCATGAAGATATGACCATCGTGGGGCGCCACCAACCAGGAATTTTTTTCGCAAGCCAGAATTTCACCTTTTACTATTTGTTGGAAGTTTTCAAAACCAGGGCACATATTAAAACTGATAGAATGGCCGATAGCATGACGATGGACAATTTCGTAAAAGGTTGGTGTTGAATTTTGGCTTGTAGCTGTTATGTTATCAATTCCTCTATTTACACCAGTAATCTTCATGGACATTCTGATAAAGTGCTTGTGCATCTCTATCGATTCGGGTTGTTCATGCTGACCACTTTCAAAACCAATGGATATATATCCAAGGGTATTGATATAACTCAGCAAAGGGCCGTCCAGGTATTCTTCGATACCAAGAATTACGGGTACTCCAAAGTGCATGGCAAACATCCTGTTTAGCATAGTGTCATTGATGGTAATGAAGGGCAATGAATTGCTGGATGTCGTGTGCAGGTCGAAAAAGTAGAAGGGGCCTTGTTCCTGGGTCAATATCTCGTTTACCTGATCCAGTATCGATTTCATCTCCGTGTACTCTACGGGTGAATCTTCATTGGAGTAAGGTTGTCCGTTCAAATAAGGTTTCAACCACATCCTGTTCAGGTCTTTGTTGAGGTAGCGAACACCGCTAGCCAATGCTTTAAGGTTTCCGCCAATGGCATGCACTGTGCCATTTTCTATAGCATTGTCTTGGCTAATTTCTGTAAACACTTCCTTGAGTGCAAAAACACCTGCCGGTTCGTTGCCATGAATACCGGCGAAGAAAATCAAAGTAGGTCCGGGATTCTTTCCTTTTACTTGACCAATAATGCGTTCTGTTTCTACGCTTTGGTTTCTTGCTTTACTATAAACTTGGATCATTTATGCCTGGTAACGATATCGTTGCGAGTGATGATGCCAACCAGTTGATCTTCGAGAAGTACGGGAAGGCATCCAATCTTACTTTTAAGCATCAGCTGAGCAGCTTCTTCAACTTCCATATAAGGAGTGGAAATATATAACTCTTTTACCATGACATCCTTTACTTCGATCAATTGAGAATCATCCGGCTGCTCCTGGCTGAAGTTCTTTGATGTGAGTATACCTACCAGATGATTGCTGGAGTTGGTCACCGGCATATGATGGATATTTTTCCACTCCATAATCTTACGAACCAACTCTACGTTATCATGAGGATGCACCGTGTAGATATGTGTCGACATAATCTCAAATACTTTCTTGCCAGTGTAGACCGGGTAGGTTGCCGGTGGTGTTTGAATTTCTTCCCACTCGTGTATTGGTTTTTCTTCCAGTTGCCGGTTGCCAATTACTTCAGTAAGTGCTTTTAAAGCATCATCTCTTTTTAGTTGTTTTCTCAGGTTGCGATAGCTGTTGATTGTCCAGCGTGCACCGGTACTTCGGTTTGCTCTTAGTTCGATGATGCGAAGCCATGCATTGCTTTCACTTTCGGATACATTGGCTTTTTTCAATCCTTTATAGGCGATGGGAAGTAGTTCCTTTACAACCAGCTCCGGAGCAGCAACAGGTTTTCCAAACCACATCATAAAAGTTTCCTTGCCATAGCGTGCCGCTTTGAAAAAGTTCTCCTTGGTCTCCTCAAAGTCCATTTGGTCATAGAGGTTGTTATATTTTTCAGGTCTGCCCAACATAAGTCCAATCCAGAAGGCGAAGTTGGCAATCTCATCAGTAATGGTAGGACCAGAGGGCAGGTAACGGTTTTCGATACGGAGGTGAGGCTTGCCATTCGTAGTACCATAGCAAGGTCTGTTCCAGCGGTAAATAGTTCCGTTGTGCAAACATAGCGCACGCAATTTAGGAGTACCACCTTGTTGTAGCACTTTCATAGAATCTTCTCCAAAGTCACCAGACAAGAGCATGCGATGCCTGGCAATATCATCTTTAAAAATATTGGTGATGCTGTCACGCAGCCATTCCGTTCCAAAGGAGACACGTGCTTCCTTGTCAATAGTTGTATTTGAAGCTTTGCGTACGTCTACACTTTGTTGAAACAACGCAATTCGCGTTTCTCTCCATAATTCACGTCCCATGAGCAACGGTGAGTTTACACACACGGAAAGCACAGGCCCCGAGATGGCTTGTGCCCAATTGTAACTGTCAACCATGTCATCGGGATCTATTTGCAGATGAAGTTGAAAGCTGGTGTTGCATGCCTCAAACAAAATAGAGTCATGCAGTAGAGTGAGTTCGTCTACGCCACGCAAGTGCAGGCTGAAATCACCGCCTCTCAGCTCTTTCATAATCTCATTCATCCGTATATAGCGGTCTAGAGGAGTAAGATAACTAAGTTCCAACTCCGGCTTGCGAATGGTTGGCAGTATACCAGTTAAAATGACTTTATTATCATACCGGCTGGCCACCTGCCGGGCCTTAGCCAATAAGGTCTGCAGTTGTATTTGTGTTGTGCTAAAACATTCTCCCTTTACTTCCACAGGATCAAGATTAATCTCCAGGTTGTAGAGCGCCAACTCAGTAGTAAAGTGGGGGTCATTAATCTCTTTGAGAATCTCCAGGGCTTTGTTACTCGGTGAGTAATCCATTTTAACGAGACAAAACTCCTGCTCTGCGCCCATACGCGTGATACCGGACTCGAACAGGCGGTTTTCTATCATGTACTCGAGTGCTTGTATGTCCTTTAGCAGATGACTGACAAACAACGAACGGTCTGCGTCATCCAGCTTTTTGACTTTGAGATCTCCCATGATATAGTAATGAAGATTGAGGGGTAAGTTAAATGCATACTTGCTATCGGAGTATGACCGCTGTCATGGAAGGATATGACAAAGCTTATTGTTACCGGTTACATGTTGCCGGTTTCCGGTTCAATACTTTGTTTACGTGTCCGGAGACTGGCAACTGTAACTTGAAACCTGAAGCTAGTAACTACACAACCATAGGGGCAGCTAAACATGCATCAGGAATCCTGAACGATTCTACCAACGGCACAGCCTCCTGTCTTACTTCCCACACGAGTTTGTTGATCAGCTTGCGTATCGCTTTGGTCTTTACACCTTCCATGTAGTCGTGCTCCAGGTACCAGCCTTTGTTCTTCTCTATTTGCGAAAGGGCAAACAGATCACAGAGCTTTTTCAACACGGTTTTGCATCCGGCATCTTTTGTGCGTTCTACCTGAAGTATGAATTGCTCCAGGATAATTCGCTCTACATAAGCATGGCCCACGTTCACCAGGTGATACTGCGTTTGGTTAAAGGCATCGAAGGAATCCATTCCATTGTCGAGGTGTTTCTTCAGCCTTCGGGCTGCAGAGGTGAGGATATCCCTTTCCCTGTATTTGAAAGCGCTCAGTTGAAACTCGGGATCAAGCAGGTGATCTTCATCCGTGTTGCGTATGACCAGCGGATTCAATTCTGTAAAAGAAGTCTTCGCCTGTGATCCTACATAGTTTAAGATACCAAAGAAGTCCATGTTACTGAACTCCTGCTTGAATTCAGTCAGCCTGCTTTTGGCTACCAACTGCATCAACACCGTATTGTCACCTTCAAACGTGGTGTAGATGTCCGAATCGTTTTTAAGGTCATCAATTCTATTTTCTGTCAGGTACCCCTTACCACCACATGCTTCGCGGCATTCCTGAAGGGTCTTCGTAGTATTCCAGGTAGCAAACGATTTCAATCCTGCCGCCAGCGCCTCGATCTCCTGCATGTCTTTTTCCGTGCGGTTGATAAAGCGATCTGTAAGATATTTCAAAGCAAAATGCAGGGCATACACGTTGGCCAGCAATGGCATAAGCCTGCGCTGATGGGTTCTGTAATTGAGGATGGGAACTTCCGGTGCATTCTCCGGACCAAACTGCCTGCGCTGATCTCCATACTTTATAGCGATGGTCAGCCCGGATTTGGAAGCACTGTTTCCAGAACGGGGAATTCCGATTCTTCCACCCACCAGCGTGCCGAGCATAGTGAAGAACCTGCGGTTGTCACTGGCGATAGGACTGGTAAACTTTCCGTGTTCATCCACTCCGGCAAAGCGGTCCAGCATGTTGTCTTTGGGAATACGTACGTTGTCAAAGTAGATAACGCCATTGTCCACCCCGTTGAGTCCCATCTTGTGGCCACAATCTTTGATGGTTACACCCGGATGCATATTTCCTTGTTTGTCGCGAAGGGGTACAACGAAAGCGCTCACACCATAATCTTCACCATCAATGATCAGTTTGGCAAAGGTGGTAGCCATTTGCCCGTGAAGGGCGGCATTGCCGATGTATTCCTTTCTTGCCGATTCGTTGGGCGTGTGAATAACAAAAGTCTGATCCTTGTGATCGTAGGTAGCAGTGGTCAGTATGCCTTTCACATTAGAACCATGGCCTGTCTCCGTCATGGCAAAGCAGCCCGGCAGTTCCAGTGTGCCTATGTCTTTCAGGTATTTCTTGTGATGCTTCTCCGTACCCAGGAAGTAAACACTCATGCCCCATAGTCCGAACTGCACCCCAAACTTAATCACCATACTCAGGTCGTGGTAGCTGAGGGTTTCCATAATGGCAAAGTAATCGGTCATACTTCCGCCTCCGCCATATTCTTTGGGGAAGGCCATGGCGCCATACCCTTGCTTTGCCAGCAGCTTGCACCATTCCAATACTTTTTCCCTTCGTTCATTTAGGTTGTCGGTGTCGATGTAAGCAAAGGCAGGGTCCGAGATAACTTTTTTTACTTTATAGATGATGTCTGCCTCCGATCCATCCAGGAGTGCCGTCATGTTCTCAAGGCTGAAAGTGGACTTGGTGACTTGCTGGTCGGTGATGGTTTTGCGTTTAGCACTTTGAAAAATAAATGCCGACTCACTGCTGATCACACCCAGTACAGTTTCGATGTCGCGCAGGGACTGTACAGCTTCGATTGACAGTCCATTATTTGACTTATGGTATTTTGCCAGTCGCAAGCCAATGTCCGTAAGGCTTTGTTTCTTATCAGCCGAAGATTGGTCAGCTACCTTTTGAATTTCGGCAAGCCAGTCGTGAAGGTCCCGGGCCGTAGGGGGTTTGGCGGGATCCAGGTGTGAAAGCAGAAAAACTTTTTCATCAGCAGTTAGCCAGCTCTGTGTGTCTACCAGATGCTGGATGGTATTTACTTCTGAGGGAGTAAGCACAGCATCGGACCAGACCGTGTAATAGATGGGCAGGAATACATACAGGGAGGGGTTGGATTGGAAGGTGGGGCTATTTATCATGAGTAGTTTTTAGTTTTTTAGGATTAAGCAACTTCTTGCTCGCTAACTTCTAATTAAAGATACAGGATTTAAAAGATTAATTAAATGCGTAAATAGTTGGGTCATCCATATTTATTACCTTTATAATAGCGTAATGGATCGATTTTTTAACTAATTGCTCCTGGTTCGTGAGGACACGAAACTTGACTGCAGTCCAATGACTATTAGAATTTAATCAATATGAAAATAACCTTGGTAATGCTGATCCTTGTTTTTGGACTGTTAAATCTATGCAACGGTCAAACAATTACGGATGAAGCTAAAAAAGCGCCCCAATGGACAGAAGCAGATAGAAAATATCTGCTGGATAACCTGATTCGCGGAAAAGAAGAAATCATAGCAGAGTCAAAAAATCTCACAGAAGAGCAATGGAATTTTATAGAGAGTCCTGACCGCTGGAGCATCAACCAAATTGTAGAGCACATCTGCATTTGGGAACTGCTTCAGATTCATGAAATTTCCAGAGCATTACAAATAGGTCCCTTTCCTGATTTTGACCACTACTCCCCAGACAGTCTTTTTACAATAGACACAAAGGCAACAAAGAAAAATATTGCCACGGAGTATACGAAGCCTTTCACGTATGGTGTTCCGCTAGGCAACAATAAAGGTAAGGATAATGTAATTTGGTTCACGACCCTCCGAGATGAATCGATTGAATATCTAAAGAATGAAACAAAAAACATCAGGCAGTACTACATTTATTTTGGCCCTAATATTCATCAAGGATACCTGGGGATTTTCGGACACACTCTAAGGCATTTAACTCAAATAAGAAAAGTAAAGGAACATCCAAATTACCCTAAAAAATAGGCAAGGGACGCTGTCGGGAAATGAGATGTTGATTTGACCGTCAAATTGATAGGTAAGGAATTGCTGTAGAGTCCCCAGTTGGGCGGGGCAACGTTTGCGGACAAGAAAAGAATCAAAAATTTAATAAATTTGGGATATGATAAACCAACAAATCATTCTTGACCGAATAAAACGAATCGTGCTGGAAAGAGATCCGTTGGCCAAAGTTTATCTGTATGGTTCCAGGGCAAGAGGGTCAATGAAGCCCGACTCGGATTGGGACTTACTCATATTATTGAATAAAGACAAGATTACAGATGACGAAGAAAAAAACGTGACTCATCCTCTCTACGACCTTGAGTTTGAAATCGGGGAAGTTATTAGCCCCATAGTCTATTCGGAAAAAGAGTGGAACACCAAACATCGTGTAACTCCCTTTTATTCGAATGTGATGAAAGAGGGTAAATTATTATGAGTGACATCCAGCCAGACGATTATATAAAGTATAGATTACAACGGGCTAACGAGACAATTTCTGAAATAAAGATTCTGATTGATAATAAACTCTGGAACACGGCAATTAACAGAATGTACTATGCTTGCTTTTATGCAGTCGGAGCTTTGTTGGTAAGGCATGGTGTTAAGACCTCCAGCCATTCCGGAAGTCGCCAAAAATTCGGCCAATTGTTTATCCATACCGGCTTGATAAGCAAAGATCTGGGAAAACACTATTCAGAGTTATTTGAGAAGCGACAAAAGGGTGACTATAACGATTTTTTTGATTTTGACGAGCAAACCGTTCTAAGGCTATATCAACCTTCAGTGAACTTTGTAGAAGAAATAGAAAAGCAGATTGGGCTGTAGCTCCAGAAGGTGTCCTCTGTTAGTTTTTTTGCAAATTGGCTTTCATATCTTAGTGTTGTAAAACTATTATGTCTCCGGTGGTGATAACACCGATCTTAAGCAATAAAATATCAATCATGATTCTAAGAATAGTCATATCCTCAATGTATGTATTCCTTGCGCTTCTATTCAGTTGTAAGAATGAATCTAAGTCCGCAGTTGATATGAACCAGCGATCTAATGTTGACATTGCCGATGAATTTATTGACGCTTTCTATTCATTTGATGGAGATACTTTGAAATCCATACTTACGAATGCCAGGGAATCGCAAGCTAGCATTATATATTACCAAAAATGGACAGAGTGTGGCAACTACAAAGTTATTGACAGGAATGATTACATCATTAAGAATGACTCGTTGATATTTTATCCGATTACCGTTAAGGATGACTTAATAGGTGCACTGGAACTGGACTTCAACGTTACTGATACTTTTCACATTACCGTAGTAAAAGGGAAAATCAAATCGGTACAGACTTCTTCGAACGACCCCGATTTGTATTATGAAGCAACAGAATGGGTAAAGCATAACCGACCTGAATTGATAACAAAACCGTGTGAAGGTATGTGGGCAGGAGGAACTACAGCATGTGAATGCGTTAAAGCTATGGTAGCAGGTTTTAGAGAATTTAAGTTGAGCAATCAACCAAAGATGTAGTGCAAATCGTCCTGAGTTGCAAACTCAGGACAACTTTATCTAAACCTTCGATACATTATAGGAACCTTTTGGGCCATCTGCTGAACCATTTTTCGCTTCATGTCTTAAATTGTTTATTAAAAAGATAATTGAATTACGAATATACTAGTTGAGAATCATTACAGTTTGCATTTATGCTATAAATGATCGGTTTATTTCGCGAATTGTGCGTGTGCCTGCCTGGCCCATCACCATCTCTAGCTCATCGCGAAGGATCTGAAGTACCGCTTCTACACCTTCCTGACCAAACGCAGCAAGCCCCCAGATATAAGGCCTGCCAACACAGACGGCATCAGCACCTAACGCAAGTGCTTTGAAGATATCTGTACCACGCCTGAAGCCACCATCGATGAGAATTGGTATTTTCTTATCTATCGCCTCAACCATCTCAGGTAGGCATTCTAAAGTGCCTCTGCCTGTTTCGCTGGCGCGGCCTCCATGGTTTGAGATGACTATGCCATCTACACCATGCTTCAAACATAAGGCTGCATCTTCTGCCGTTTCAATTCCTTTGATCACCAGTTTCATCTTCGTGTTCGCTTTAAGTTTTTCCACATAGTCCCAGGTAAGTTTTCCCTCAAACTCAATTCCTTCTTTTTTGGATACCATAGGCTTTCGCTCGAAGCGGTTAGCGCCATGACAATTGCTGCACTGCCTGTCATCCAGCCTGATCATTTTTTCAAGTGTAAGCCGATTGCTGCCTGCCGCCAGATCTACCGTAAATACCATTACTTCAGTACCCACTGCCTCAGCCCGTTGAATCATTTCTTTGGTTGCTTCCCAATCATTGAGTGCATACAACTGATACCATACGGGAGATCCACGTTCTCTTGTTACATCTTCTACCGATTGCGTAGTTACGGTTGATAAAATCTGCAAATGGTTTTTTGCCTTTGCTGCCCTTGCTGTAGCTAATTCTCCTTCCGGGTGAAAAGCATTTTGGCTGCTGACTGGACATAATACGATAGGTGTAGGCCAAGACTTGCCAAATAGGGTAGTACTCATATCCACTTGTGTCGGATCGACAAGTCTTCGCATTTTCAATCTCACCTTCTCAAAAGCCTTGCGGTTTGCCTGAAGTGTTAGGTCATCATCAACACCGGTAGCCACATAACCGTAGTGTGCCGGAGGAAGTTTGCTTTTCGCCAGCTTTTCGAAGTCAAAAACATCTAAAGCTTCGGAGGCATTTGAGATTTCACTTATTATTTCTTTTGCTGTTTTCTGCTGCTCCTGAGGTGAGCAGAAAGTAAGACCAAGTAGGGGGCTACCCAGCATAAATTTCAGTAGAAGTCTGCGATGTTCCTTGTAAATAGAATTAGACATGGTTAAGTGAAAGTTAAATTTGGATTATACGAAGGTACTGGATTAAAATTTACCCATCAGTTTACTTTGTCATTTATGGGTGTGCTTATAATACAAGCTGTTATTTTCACAAAGCTTTTCGTATTTTTAGAAGTCAAAGCTTATCAAGAAAGTAGCCTCCGAGGTAATGGAAGATATATTCCGGAGGCATTTAACATTAACATATGAAGCACCTATTTATAAAAGCCCTTTGTCTTGGAATCATCTTTCTCAACTTCGCTGAGCATGCGTATTCTCAGGAGCAAAAATACGCACTCATCATAGGTGTAAAATCTTATAAATATGTTCAGCCTTTACAGAATTCACTGAATGATGCAAGGGACATGTCATCGATCTTAAAAGGCAAAGGGTTTCAGGTGGTAGAACTTTATGACCCTAAGACCAAACGTGATATGCAAGATGCCATCCGTCAATACTTTGCTTTGCTTCAAGGCAAACCAAATGCGGCTGGTTTAGTCTTTTACTCCGGCCATGGTATGCAGGTAAAAGGTATAAATTACCTCATTCCGGCGATGGCGGACCCTCAACTTGAAGCTGATCTGGATGATCAGTGTGTGAATATGGATTATGTGATGCGGGCTATCGAAGAAGCAGGTAACGGGCTCAACATTTTTGTGCTTGACGCTTGCCGTAATAATCCTTTCAGAAGTTTTAGCCGCTCAGGAGAAAAGGGGCTTAGTATGGTAAACACACCCAAGGGCTCTTATATCGTTTATGCCACAAAACCCGGTTCTGTTGCCTCCGATGGCGTGGGCCGCAATGGGTTGTTTACATCCAAGCTTTTGAAATACATTAACGAGGAGGGTCTGAACATTGAACAGGTTTTTAAAAGTGTCGCCCGTGACGTAGCTATTGAATCCAATGATTCGCAAAGGCCATGGATAGCTTCGGACTATACCGGAGATTTCTTTTTCTCACCGGGAGAAATAACAACATCTTCCGAGCCAGTTGCCACCACGCCTGCTATCAATGTGCCGATTGCAAAAAAAGAAGAGGTAAAATCCAATGGCTCTTTACGAGCAATGGGTTTTGATTATGGATATGGTATTGCTGATGCCCCAATAGTAGCCGTTGGAAATCAAACCTGGCTGGAAAAAAATATTAATGTAGATCACTTTGCAAATGGAGACCCAATACCTGAAGCTAAAACACCAAAAGAATGGAAGGAAGCGGGTGAGAAAAAGCAACCGGCATGGAGCTATTACGAAAACAATCCTGCCAACGGATCCACTTATGGCAAGCTATACAATTGGTATGCTGTGAATGATCCGCGTGGTCTGGCGCCAAAAGGATGGCATATTCCCTCTGATGAAGAGTGGACTGCTTTGATTGATTTTCTAGGAGGGGACATTTCTGTGGGACTGGCAATGAAAAATACCAGCGGATGGGCCACCAATGGAAATGGGAATAACAGCAGTCAATTGGCAGGTCTTCCCGGAGGTTCACGAAATCCGGCAGGTTTTTTCTTCTACCTGGGAAAAAATGGGAATTGGTGGAGTTCTTCAGACCTGAATGAATCGATGGCATGGCTGCGTAGCTTATATCACGTAAATGCACGCGGCCATCGAAATTTTTATGATAAGAAAAACGGCTATTCCGTTCGTTGTGTTCGCGACTAATACCATTTCTATTCGAAACTATGCCTCCTCCGGCCAAATGTTTGTATTAGAAATTTTGCTTTACTATGAAGCCAGCAGAATTAATCACAAAATGGGTAACAATATTCAACACCGCTAATGCAGGGGAGTTGGCAAAGTTATATCACGCTGATGCTGTAAATCATCAGGTAAACACGTATCCTATTGCAGGGCAGGAGGCGATCAGGAAAATGTTTGAGGAAGAATTTGCAAAGGCAGATATGGTCTGTATTGTTGAAAATATTTTTGAAGACGGTGAGTGGGGAATATTGGAGTGGAAAGATCCACTCGGATTGCGAGGCTGTGGATTCTTTCATATTGTAGAAGGCAAGATCAAATTTCAACGCGGGTACTGGGATAAGTTGTCGTTTTTAAGAATACACAATTTGCCAATACCTGTTAGTTAACTACTGCTAGGCAATCAGTTCTTCACACTAAAATTGCTATAAACCAGACCTACTTGTGATTTTCGAGAATTGAAATTGATTCATTTACAGTAAGTCGCTGGTTGTTATAGTCCAGTGTTACAATTTTAGTGACTTTCCCTTTTTCTACCGTAATAATGATTTCCTTTTCAAACCTTGAATTGTAATTGTTGTGGTCGTATTGGGTCATATTGCCATTGGGGATGCGTAGTTTTCCAGAGTACCAGTTTGCCAATACGTACTGACCTTTTAGCTTGGGAAAAATTTCTTTCAAGGATATTTCCATCCATTTATCACCAGAGAAAATCGAATGTTTTAAATGTTCACCATCTACATGGGTAAGAATCAACTCATTGTCAACAATATCCCAGGTAGCTACATAGCCCCTTTTACAATCGCCCACAGTTTTAAACCTGGGTTTAACTTTGCCGGACATTTCCCAATAACCTTCCAATGGATTGGAATAAAGCTCCATGGTCTTGTTATTGAGATGAATAAAATCGGGTAGTTGTGCTGCCATTGTTGCTTTATTTCTTTCATCACAAGCCAATCAGAACAAGACAACATAAACTTATTGGATAGTTTTTGAAAAGAGAATCATAAATCTTTTGATGGCGCTATTAGCAGTTCAGTAGTTAGAATAGCCGATCTGTTATAGAGATTGACCATCCAGCCCAATTATATTTTAAAGTGCCATCTTTTGCTTAACTTTTCCATTATACCAAACCTCAAACGAACAATGAATTCCATTAAGCAAAAAGCACTGCTCCTTTCAATTTTCATAGCGCTGACTATTGGTTGTCAGCAATCTGCACACAAAGAGGAAGTTGCAAATGTACTATCTGTTAAAGATAGAATGATCGCCCGTGCTGATTCGCTTGAGCTTGATACGCCTTACGAAGCGCCACCTGGTGATGCGCTGGAACACCATACTTCCGGATATGCAAAAATTGTTTGCTCTGCAGTTTTTATTACAGGCCTTGACCCTGAGTTTGCAGCTACCTACGTAGGTGGATTTGCAAGTCCCTTTGAAGAACGTGAGAAAGTTGGTAAGCCGATAGTAGACTATAAAAAGAAAACAGTTTCGATTACCATGCCTAATGGTGTTGTACGAACTGCAGTTTACCTGGGCGATCAAAGTCAAGGTTGTGTAACGCTACCGGTTGGTATGGCAAAAGTATTTTACGAACCAAAAAAGATAACGCGCAACCTCCTTGATGCAAGTAAAACACCCTGGCCCATGGGAGATGCCGCATCTGATGAGCCGCTGCCTTCTGAAGTGAACATGGAAAAAGTCAAACAAGCGGTTGATGCAGCATTTGAAGGCGATGGTATGACTGCTGCATTTGTGGTCACGTACAAAGGCAAAATTATTGGAGAACGATATGGTGAAAATATTACCAAAGATACGCCACTGGAAAGTTGGTCAATGGGCAAAAGTCTTACTGCCACCATGATGGGAATACTAATCAATCGTGGAGTTTATACACTGGATCAACCCGCCCCGATACCGGAATGGCAAGAAGAGAGTGATCCACGCAGAAACATCAGGATCAGTGATATTCTGCATATGTCAAGCGGTTTGCGATTCAGAGCGCCACAGGATCCGGACTATGATTCCGCATTGGGTTATCCCGATCATTTGTATGTATATACTGGTGGAATTAATTCTTTTCAATGGGCAGCTACGCGTCCACAGCAGTGGCCACCTAACTCTGTTGGCAGGTATCGCAATTCCGATCCTGTGCTTACTAATTATCTGGTGAGGCTTGGCGTTGAGGGCCAGGGAGATAATTATCATGAGTTTCCGCAGCGGGCATTATTTGATAAGATTGGCATCCGAACTATGATCATGGAAGCAGATCCTTACGGAAATTTTTTGACACAGGGTTATGAGTTTGCTTCCGGAAGAGATTGGGCACGCTTAGGGAATTTATATTTGCAGGATGGTGTATGGAATGGCGAACGGATATTACCAGAAGGTTTTGTAAAATTTGTAAGTACACTTGCTGAGCCATGGGTAAAAGATGGACGACCAATCTATGGGGGATTCTTCTGGATCAATGGCGATGGCAGCCGACCAATTCCTAAAGATGCTTATATGATGTTGGGTGCCGGTGGGCAGTCTACTACCATTATCCCATCTCATGACCTGGTGATTGTGAGGTTGGGTCATTACAAAGCAGCCAGAGCAGGTGGCCAGGCACTTGATAAAGCGTATCAGTTGCTGATGGAGGCTGTGCCAGCCAATAATTAGGAAGCTTTTATGCAAAAGGCCCGGTGATAATAAAATTATCGCCGGGCTGAATTCAATAGAGCAACTTTACTTCTTTTCTTCGAAATTCTTGAATGAATAAGCGAATCCAATAGTCAGAAGTTGGCTAAGTTGCACACTTGTATCCTGGTCAAAGTCATAAAGCAAAATTCCTCCCAGGCTTACATTTACAAATTTATTTACCTTAGCGGTCAAGTTCAGGTCTAGGCGATGGTCAATTGTTTTCAATTCCAATGTTTCATAATTGGCAAATAAGACGTACCTCCATTTCAGATTCAGGTTTTCGGCAATATCCTTATCAAACTCGGCCTGTAGTTGGAAAGCAAACCACTCAAAACGTGTTTCATCCGGAGGCTCCACACCATAGGGCGTGGGTCCCACGGCAGCAATAAACCGCTCGGGATCCTGGACTATAGTAAGGCGTGGTGCTATCGGAGCAATTCTTACTTTGAAGTATTCTACAGGTTGATACTCAAGGCCCCAGGCAGAGGTAATGAAAGCGGGTGCGAAGGCATCGGATATCAAATCCCTGGTATCGTCATCGTTAAAAATGTAGCCCTTGGTAAATTGTGTTGTAAAACTCATCGAGGAAAAGAATCCCCATTTGTCATTAATAGCATGCCCATATTTGGTGTCAATGTAGATTCTATCCAACGTCTTCCGGTAGCCTTGCCCCTGGTTATTTACAAACCCAAATAAGAAGTCAAATTCATTTTCCCAGCTACTTTTGTCTTTTTTATAATTCGCTTTGTAATTAAACAATGTATTGAGGCCAATTGAATTGACCCCACCAGCCTTCCAGTTAGAAGAAAAGGAAGCCTGGTTTAGATTGAGTCCGAAATTGAGGTTTTTTTTCCAGTGGGTGGTAGAGTCTACCTTAATTATCTGGCCATAAGAAAGCATGGTTGCATACGCTAAAATTATTGTAAAGAATAGTTTCATAATCGGGTTAAATTAAAAATTCATGCGAAGATATTGGAACTAGCAGAAAATTCTATAATATCGTCTTGAGAAATTCAATTTTGATGATATTTTTGAACGTTAAGTGTAAGGTTGAGGCATGCGGCTCGTTCATTCGATGATTCAGGTAACCCCGGCTCGTGAATTCTAGATTAATGAACTTTGTTTCCACCCATCCATACTGACTCAATCGATCTGGTATTTGTAATATCTTCCAACGGATTCTTTTGAAGGATAATAAAATCTGCATACTGGCCAGACAATAAAGTACCTATTTCATTTCTGTTCAGGCTTTGAGCCGCGACCTGTGTAGCTGAATTCAAAACCTGCTGCGGGCTAAGTCCTGATTCTACCATCAACTCCAATTCGAGATGCTCAAAGTATCCCTGAAATCTTCCTGCAGGCCCGCTGTCTGTGCCCATAGCAATGCGTACACCTCTGTCTATAAGTATTTTTAGATTTCTCTTAGCAATGATTAAACCCTGTTTGTAAAGACCAGCTGAAGTACTTTCCTGTATTCTTTTTTGATAAGCCGGATCTTTTAACTGACGTACAACTGATGTATCAGCTTGTGATAGGAAAAACGGATCAGTGAAAAAAGTCGGCTCCGCTTCATAAACATAGGTTGAAACTTCCCGCATCAGGGTAGGGCAGTAGTAAGCATTGTTATCCAACATGAGTTGGATGAATTCTTCATCCACTTCTCTGTCACGCACACTGTGGGCAATCATGCGTACACCCAGTTTCAACATAGCTTTTGCATCATCCAGATAAAAGATATGAGCCGCAACCGGTAAGTTGTATTTTTTGGCCTGATCGATAACTGCTTCATAAACTTCTGGCTTCATTTTTTCTGTGGTACCCAGGTTATCATCCACACGGATTTTGATCACATCAACTTTCATAGAGGCGTTTTTAACAACTGCAGCACGCGCTTCTTCTGGCGAATTGCCCGCTACCACATCTCCTGCAATGAACAAGCGACTTCCATTTAACTGAACAGTATCCTGCCCATGACGGATGTCTGCTGATGGCTGCTCATCTCCGCCAAGGCTAAATACTGTTGTCACACCATAATGGGCTAATGTATTCAAGTCTCTTATTACATTCTCCTGGCTATAAATTGATTGCAAACCTGTAGTTCCGCCAATGTGGCCATGGGCGTTAACAATTCCGGGTATTATAGTTTTTCCTTCCAGGTTAATAATTGTGGCTTCTTTAGGTATTGTCACCTCATCTGATGCGCCCACGTTAATGATTTTGCCATTCGTTATCAGCAATACACCTTCCTCAACAGGCTCATTCATTGTTCCATTGATTATTCTGGCGCCAACAAAAGCAGTAATGTCTTGTGTGGATTTTTTACCACACTGTAATAGGGCAAGAGACAAAAGCGTGATGATAATCAGGCGCATAGTTGAAATTTTAGGCGTTTAAAGTTACAAAAGCAAAGAGTTGAATTCCACCTTAGGGTAACTCAGTTGTTACTTTAGACAAAATGGGTTATATTTAACATACTGCAAACCGGATCGAATAACCTATAAATCAACCGTCAATATGAATTTTAAGCCTAATTTCACAAAAGAGGACACAAAAGCAAGTGAGCCAAAATATGAATTGGTGACCAAATATATGGTAAGTGTTAATGATCTGATTGCTTTTAAACCGGATCAGTCCATCCAGGACGCCATAGATATTATTATTGACAAAAAAATTTCTGGTGCTCCCGTGTTGGATGACAATGGAAAGCTAGTTGGCATGCTTTCTGAGAAGGATTGTTTGAGAATAATAGTGGATCAGGCTTATCATAACCTTCCAATCGAATCTAAAAAAGTTTCTGATTATATGACCGCTGAGGTTAAAACAGTATCGCCTGACCATGACGTGGTATCCGCGGCTAATTTATTTTTGCATACACCCATACGCAGGATGCCTGTTGTTGAAAACGGTGTGTTAAAAGGACAAATAAGCAGGCGTGATATTTTACGAGCTGCCAAAAACTTCAAGCCTACTACCTGGTAATCAATAAGAATCACTATTGTCGGCTGCTTAACTTTTTTGTTTATTCTATTCGAAAAAGAGCAATAGTCACAAACTATTGATGACTTGATCACGTTCTTGTCTTTGTTCAATAATCCAAGATTATGCGATCCGTAAATATCATCCTTTTTGTTTTGGCAGCGATGCTCATTATGAGTTGTAATGGCCAACCCAAAAATAAAAGTGTTGCAAAGAAATCAGATGTGTACAAAGTAAACCTTGAGCCACCTGCAGGAAGGGCAATCGCTGCATTCGCTGAGGGATGTTTCTGGTGTTCTGAACATATTTTTGAGGCTGTAGTAGGGGTGGACTCAGCAGTGTCGGGATATGCCGGAGGGACAGTGCCCGATCCAACTTACGAATTGGTGAACACTGAAACTACGGGTCACGCGGAAACAGTCCTTGTATATTTTGATCCAGCTGTGGTTAGCTTTGAAGAATTAACCAACGTTTTTTTTACTTCACATGACCCCACTACACCGGATCGGCAAGGTCCGGACCGTGGTAGCTCCTATCGCTCCATTTTATTTTATAATTCACCAACTGAATTAGATATTGCTGTAAAAGCGAAAGAGGATTTTACAAACTCAAAGATATTCAAAAATCCAATTGTCACAGAAATCAAACCGCTGAAAGAATTCTATCGGGCCGAGCAATACCATCAGGACTATATAGAACACAATCCGTATAGTCCTTATGTAATGGGTGTATCAATACCCCGGTATGAACTTTTCAAAAAAACCTACAAGGGGAAATTGAAGTAGGTTTGCCTGCCAACCTCACCCCATTGGCTTTTGTTAAGGATACTTTTTTAAGACCCCTCTTCGTGCGGACAGGGGTAAGATCGATTTAAGTGCAAGGTAAATCTTGAGGTCAGAAGGGCCAGTAAACAATCAACTTCAACCTATCACTGAGCCTGTTTCATATAGTCCAGGGGTGGCTTGCGGTCACCGATGAGTGATTCATACTTAAATCCGGGGCCCCGTCTTTCGTTGAATTCTTTTTTGGCATCCTCCAATAGCTTTGGATTTGTAAGTAAGTCGTAAGCGGTTAGTGCCATACTCTTTGCTGCCACCATCATGCCTTTATACCCAATAGGTGTACCACCGGCCGCCACAGCTTGCCAGCTATGTGGTGGTGTGCCCGGCACCCAGGTTGCTGCCCGCATGGCGGCTAAGGGTACATTCCAACTAACATCTCCCGTATCAGCAGATGCTTTGCCATCCTCATGCCGAAGGGGTTGGATTACCCCTGCTTCGGTAATCGGAGGGACATTAGCTGATAAAGTTTTTCTGAGTTTCTCAGCGAAAGCTTTATCATCTTCTGTGTAGTTTACACCACCCACTTTGGTGAGGTTGGCGTGCATGGCTGTCTGCAACGCGGTGTTGGGCAGCCTGTCGTAAGTACCTCCGATAACTTCTAATTCCATTTTCGTTTCTGTACCCATCGCTGCTCCTTCAGCACACTTCACAACCCTGTTCCACATGGCACGTACTTCTTCACGATTTTGGTGCCGTATAACATAGTAAACTTCCGCACTTGCCGGAACAATATTGGGTGCATCTCCGCCTTTTGTAATCACGTAATGAATTCTGCTGCCTTCTGTTGTATGCTCTCTCATCATGTTCACCATATCATTCATTGCTTCTACACCATCAAGGGCCGAGCGACCACGCTCAGGAGCCGCGGCTGCATGTGAGGAAACTCCACTAAATCTGAACTTACCCGAAATAGTTGCCAGATTGGTGCTTGGATTAGACGCGTTGGCGTCTCCGGCATGCCAGCTTACAATAGCATCAACGTCACTAAATAATCCTTCTCTTACCATATACACTTTTCCAGACCCACCTTCTTCTGCAGGTGTTCCATAAAACCGAATCGTTCCACTTTTTTTACTGCCTGCAAGAAACTCCTTTACAGCAACAGCTGCAGCCAACGATCCGGTACCAAAAAGGTGATGCCCACAAGCTTGCCCTGGGGCGCCATCAACACGTGGTTTTCTTTCAGGTACCGCCTCCTGCGACATCCCTGGAAGTGCATCATATTCACCCAGGATACCTATCACAGGTTTTCCGGATCCGTAAGAGGCTATAAATGCGGTAGGCATTTCTGCCACACCTTTCTGAACGACAAAGCCTGCTTTCTCCAATTCATCTATTAACAATGCTACACTTTTATCTTCCATAAACCCTAATTCAGGGTTTTCCCAAAGTTGTTTAGCCATTTGCGTATAGTGCGTTGACTTTGAGTCAAGCGATTTAATGATAGCATCCTTTTCCTTCTGCGCAGAGAGGATAAATGGAGTCATTAGCAACAGTATTGTTATTATCTTATTCATGTTAACGGATTTCTTAATTGTATTTAATTTTTTCTGATATCCAATTGAGGAGCAATGTCACCGGCCAGTGATTCATACTTGAAGTCAGCACCTCTCTTTTCATTAAATTCCTTTTTGCAAGCTTCCAATAGTTGTTTGTCGGTAAACAAATCCATAGCAGTAAGGGTAAGTGTTTTTGCGGCCACCATCATACCCTTGAATCCAATGCTGGAACCAGTGCATGCAACGGCTTGCCAACTATGCCCCGGTGTACCGGGAACATAAGTTGCAGTCGTCAAACTCCCTGTGGGTACAACCCAACTCACATCACCTGTGTCTGCGGAAGCATTTGTATGGTGATATCCAAAAGGTTGAATTTGCGCTGCACATTCAATGGAAACACTTTTGTTTCCAAAAGACTTACTCAATTGTTCAGCAAATGCTTTTTCCTCTGCATTATAATTAACACCACCTACTTGCGTAAGATTCTTATGCATAGCTTTTGAGAGTGTTTCTATTGGCAAGCGATCGAATGTGCCACCCATTACAACCGTTTCCACCGTAGTTTCCGTGCCATGCGCAGCACCTTCTGCACATTTCACCACCCGTTCCCACAACTGTCTCACTTCTTCTCTATCACGGTGACGAATAAGGTACTCCACTTCTGCAAAAGCCGGTACCACATTGGATGCTTCACCTCCTTTTAAGATTACGTAATGAATTCGAGTAGCTTCTGTCGTATGTTCTCGCATCAGGTTTACCATACTGTTCATCGCCTCAACACCATCCAGTGCTGATCGGCCTCTTTCCGGGGCAGCAGCAGCGTGAGCGGCTATTCCGTGAAAGCGAAATACACCCGATTTGGTAGCCAGGTTGGTACCGGGGCCAGCAGAATTTCTATCTCCGGCATGCCAGGAAATCACCGCATCTACATCATCGAATAATCCATCACGTACCATAAATATTTTGGCATCACCTGCTTCTTCTGCAGGACTTCCATAGTATCGAATGGTGCCTGATTTTTTATTCTTTACAAGCCATTCCTTAGTTTCTATCGCAGCTGCAAGCGAGCCTGTACCAAATAGATTGTGACCACACCCATGGCCAGGAGCACCTTCTACTTTTATTTTTCTCTCACCATGGAATGCTTCCTGTGATAATCCGGGTAGTGCATCAAACTCTCCAAGAATACCGATAACAGGTTGTCCTGAACCAAAGGAAGCTATAAAAGCGGTTGGCATTCCGGACACGCCCTTTTGTAGTTTGAAGCCGGCTTTCTCCAATTCACTTTGAAGAAGAGCAGCGCTTTTGTCTTCCAGAAATCCAGGTTCTGCAAATTCCCAGATTTGCATTGCTACTGCTGCATAGCGATCATACTTGCTATCTAAAGATTTGAGCACTGCATCGCGATCCTTTTGTGCA
>CAYTBO010000005.1:0-76265 GCA_964436055.1 uncultured Ohtaekwangia sp. | reverse complement strand
TCGCTGATCTTCAGCCGGTAGTCTTTACCAGGCTTGGCATCACTCGGCAAACTCAGTGTATACACACCGTTGTTTGGGTGATTCATGGCGCCATCCAGTCGCAGGTTGCCTTTGTACAACTCCAGGTGTATGGGGTTGGTACTGCCGGGCTTCCAGGATATGTTATAGGTCTTTCCTCTCTTATAGGATTTGCTGGTGGAGAAATCCTGCAGCTTTACAAAAGGTGTGTACACCCTGCCCCTGATCTCCAGGGCAATTCGTCCATTATACCCACCATATTCCTGGCGGATGTTCCAGATCATCTTTTTGTTGGCCCCCGGTTTTATTTCTGCTCCTGCATCCCCGGTTACATTTTTCAGCGGATTGGTGTAGTTGTCGTTGGAGCTGTACAAGCTGAGCAAATATTCATGGTTGGCATTGGCATCTTCCAGGTCATAGTACACAATGATTTTATCACCATCGAGGTCTACCTTATTGATGGAGACCTTTTGCCCTATGGCAGGAAGGGCAAGCACCAAACCAAAAAAGGCAATAGCTAAAAGTCTATTCATTCGATGCGGTTATTTAAGCGTATAAAAATAGCGAAAAATTACACTCTTTTTATATGGCTTTAATGCAGATTGTGGGGCATTGGTAAGCTATAAATACGGTTGAATGTGGATACTGCTATCATAAATTACCTTTCCATTACTTTTTTAGCCGATTGTTAAGCAAAAAGTCAATTAACTAAAGGCCTGCATAACTTGATTTACTGGAAACTTCGAGAAATACCCAGTTACGAAATACTAGGAGTTTCACTTTCGGGCAACTTTGCTTATTTTTGCACAGTGGATCATAAGAAGAAGAAGCGAAGAACAATTATTTTCTATAAAACCTACTTTGACGATTTCTTCAAAGATCAAAAGCAAAAAGTGAAGGATAAAATTATCTGGACTTTTGAATTGATTGAAGAATTGCAAAGGGTTCCAGAGACGTATCTAAAGCATGTTGAAAACACAGACGGGCTTTTTGAAATCCGTGTTCAATTTGGGAGTGACATATTTAGAATATTCTGCTTTTTCGATCAAGGTCAACTGGTTGTTTTGGCCAATGGATTTCAAAAGAAAACACAAAAGACACCAAAAAAAGAAATTGAGAAAGCACTTAAAATAAAAGAGGAGTATGAAAAAGAAAAAAAGTAACATCATTACGCTTGACCAATTCAAGGACAAGCATTACGGGAAAAAAGGAACCGCCAAACGGGACAAGCTTGAAGCTGGCTATGAGAATTTTAAAATTGGAGCTCTACTTTATGAAGCTCGACTTGAAAAGGGATTGACACAGAAAGAACTTGCTCAGAAGGTTGGAACTACGAAATCGTATATTTCAAAGATTGAAAATAACGTCAAAGAAGCCCGTATCTCGACACTACAAAAGATAATTGAGCTCGGACTCGGTGGACATCTGGAGTTATCCATTAAGCTTTGATCTTGATCTATCTTGCTCTAAAATGAAGTCGCTACCTCACGCTGATCAGGGTTGGTTTAAGCACATGTGAATGAGGTATTAGATTGCTGAAATTCCGCAATCAACTGATCCGACTCCAGTTCACAGCACTCTTTCGCATCGACTCCACTTGGGTTTTAATCACCAGATGTTCTGATTTTTTCAATTCCGGATCCGCCTCCAGAATTTTTATCGCTTCCTCCCTTGCTTGTTGAAGAAGCTTGCCATCCTTGCCCAGATCAGCAATCAATAAATCCAAAGCCCCACTTTGTTGCGTGCCCATCAGGTCTCCCGGTCCGCGCAGTTTTAAATCCGTCTCTGCAATTTCAAATCCATTGTTGGTTTTCACCATCGTACTTAACCTGATCTTTGATTCGGCACTCAGTTTGTAATCCGACACCAGTATACAGTACGATTGCTCCGCACCACGTCCTACCCTACCTCTCAACTGGTGCAGTTGAGACAAACCAAAACGCTCGGCACTTTCAATGATCATCACCGATGCATTGGGCACATCTACTCCCACTTCAATCACCGTAGTCGCCACCATAATTTTTGTTTCTCCCCGCACAAATCGACCCATCTCAAAATCCTTGGCATCCGGCTTCATCTTGCCATGAAGTATACTCACCGGCACATCAGGAAATGCGCGAGCAATACTTTCATAACCATCCATCAGGTGCTTAAGGTCAAGCTTTTCCGATTCCTCAATCAGCGGATACACAATGTAAATCTGCCGGCCTGCGACAATCTGCTGTCGCATAAACTCGTTGATTTGCAAACGATGCGAATCATACTGATGAGTCGTCTTGATGGGTTTTCTTCCTTTTGGCAATTCATCGATGGTGGAAATTTCCAGATCTCCATACAGAGTCATGGCCAGCGTTCGTGGAATGGGTGTAGCCGTCATCACCAGCACGTGGGGATAGACTGTTGCATTTTTTTGCCACAATTTAGATCGCTGCGCCACGCCAAACCGATGCTGCTCATCGATTACGGCCAAGCCAAGGCGTTGAAATTTCACATTGTCTTCGATCAGCGCATGTGTGCCAATCAATATTTTCAATTCCCCTGTCTCCAGCCGGTAGTGCAGTTCTGTTCTTGCTTTCTTTTTGGTAGAACCTGTAAGTAAGGAAATGGAAATTCCCATAAGGTCCGCATACTTTTTCAAATTGGCATAATGTTGTTGTGCCAGAATTTCCGTTGGCGCCATAAGGGCTGCCTGCCCATCGCTGCCAATCACCAGCAACATGCAAATAAAGGCAACGATGGTTTTGCCGCTGCCTACATCACCTTGCAATAGCCTGTTCATCTGTTTGCCTGATTTCATGTCTGCATAGATTTCACGGATCACCCGTTTCTGTGCTTCGGTGAGCGGGAAAGGAAGATGGTCTGAATAAAAGCGGGTAAGTATGGCAGGGTCATTAAAAACTATTCCTTTGAATTTCTCCTGCCGCACAATTTTCATTTTGATCAGCCGCAGTTGGATGTAAAACAATTCCTCAAACTTCAGTCGCTGCTGTGCTTTGGCCAACCAATCGTGGGATGCGGGGAAGTGAATGTAGGCAACCGCCTCTCTCTTTGAAATTAGTTTGTGCGATTTCAGCATAACTTCAGGAAGCGTTTCGCGAACATGGCCGATGGCTAAAGGCAAAAGCTCCTTTATTATTTTTAACAGAAACCGATTGTCTAAGTATTTATTTCGGAGCTTCTCACTAAGTGGATAGACCGGTTGCAGGTATCCTTTTTCCGTTGTGAATGTGCTGGCAGGTTCAAGTTCCGGGTGAGCAATAGATATAGACCTGCCATAGCGGTTGGGTTTTCCAAATGCCACATATTCTATCCCAGGTTTTACTTTATCTAATATCCATGTGGCCCCCTGAAACCACACCAGTTCCAGTTCCCCCGTAGGATCTTCAAAATAAGCCACGAGTCGTTTTTTCCTTCCGCCCCCAATCATTTCAAACCGTAGGATTTTTCCCTTGATCTGAACATGAGGCATACTTTCATTTACTTCCTTGACGGTGTAGAACTTTGTCCTGTCCTCATATCGAAAAGGATAGTGTTGGATAAGATCACCAAATGTATGGATGTTGAGTTCTTTCTTAAGTAAGGCTGCACGTTGTGGGCCAACGCCTTTTAAATATTCTATAGATGTGCTAAAGTATTTCGACTCCAAGTCACTTCAGGTCTTTAAGTATTTTGCTGCTATGATGTACGGACAAAACATCCACTTGGAGATTTGTAACTATCCGGTAAATGATTCGGTAATTTCCCTCAATAAGTTCCCTAATGTTTTCAGTGGCAAGTTCGGGAACAACTCGACCAGCTTTAGGATAGGTTTCAAGGATTAAGGTTTTTTCAAAAAATTTTTCAATCTGAATTTGAGCGTAGTAAGGAGATTCCTTGGAAATGAAAGCTGCTATATGCTGTAAGTCTTCAATCGATTGTTGAGTCCATTTTATTTCAACAGCCATTTCCTAAGAAGGTCTTTTGCTTCGGATGTTGAATAGACTTTTCCCTGATCACTTTGCTCAATCCCCAACTCAATTTTTTGTAAAAGAATAATTCTCTCAAACAATTCCTCCATGGAGAACTGATCCGGCAAATCTTTAAGCGTTTGAAGTAACGTTTCTTTTTTTAGCATAGTCAAATTTAACAAAAAATTTGCCTTCCTATCTTACATAAACTACCTGGTCTTCCACTCCAGCGTATTGATCAAATGCATCACATCCCGTTTCATATAGGCAATGGCAGGCGCCAGTGAATCGTTTTGCACCTTTACATTGAAGTATAATGCACCCCGAAGAAAGTTTCTGGTTGAATCTGTCATGGTAAACTGAAACTGGCTGGGTACCTCACCTTCGATCTCCGCAATCACTGCCACTTTACCTGATTGCGTTTTTGTGATACTCTCATCGATAGCGTAAGCTTTGATCTGATGCTTGGCCGTAAGTTTATACGCATCGTTGAGGTACTCTTTTAATAATTCTTCAGACTTATCCAGTTGCTTGTAAGTAATGTGAATGGTTGACTTCAGTTCCGGATAGTACAGCTCAACCCAATTTTTTTCGTTTACCCCCAATGTATCTTTTAGCAACCTGGCATGAGTTGAGTATTCGAAGTGATAGGGAAGTGAGTCCGGCAAGGAAACGTAGGATGGCTCAGGAAGTATAAGGCGGTTGTAGCCTTTCGGTTTGGGCTGGTATTCCGTTTGGCAACTCAATAAAATCAGCACGCACAACATCCCTACAACTCTTGCCATTACGAATTTTGATTTTCTCTGTTAATGTGAACCCGCACGCGCTTGATTCTTTTTTTATCAACTGACACAATGGTAAAAGCAAAACGATCATAATTGATATGATCCGCTACCTTGGGCATGGCACTGTTCAACTCCAAAATCAAACCACCCAACGACTCACTTTCACCTTTCACGGGATCAAATACGCTTGAATCGACTTCGATGGCTTTGCAAAAATCGTGAAGTAAGGTTTTTCCCTCAAACACAAACGTGTTGTCATCAATTTTTACAAATGAAGTATTCTCTTCATCAAATTCATCATTGATATCTCCGATGATTTCTTCAATCAGGTCTTCCAGCGTAATCAACCCGCTTGTACCTCCGTACTCATCTACGACTACCGCCATGTGCACTCGTTTATTTTGAAAATCCTTAAGCAAGGAATCCAGTTTTTTTGTTCCCGGCACAAAGAACCCGGGCCTGATTAATTTTTGCCATTTGAAATTATCATCTTCATCAAGAAACGGAAGCAGGTCCTTGAGATACAGTACTCCTTCAATTTTATCAAGTGTTTCTTTATACACAGGCACTCTTGAAAAGCCGGATGCATTCACCTGGCCCATTAGTTCCTTAAATGTGAGATCATAGTCAACAGCAGATATATCCAGGCGTGATTGCATAATCTGCTTTACGGTAAGTGTACCAAAGTTCACAATTCCCTTCAGGATATCCTTTTCCTCACTTGTTGTATCATTGTTTTCTGTTGTCAACTCCAGGGCTCGGTTCAATTCATCTACGGTAGTGCTGTATCCCTTTTTCTTAAATCGTTTTTCAATTAAGTTACCGAACCTCAAAAGCAACCAGGATAATGGAGTGCAAATTTTTTCAAAGAATTTCCATGCCCCTCCCATAAGGCGCGCGAATGAAAGGTTGCGTTGCGTTGCATAAACCTTGGGAATAATTTCTCCAAAAAATGTAATGGCGAAAGTGATGCTAAATGTGACCGCACCTACAATAATTTCTGCCGGTGTTCTCGTGGCCGCAATCTCCCACATCAAAAATGTTGCAAGCGTAACGATGGCTACATTCGCAAAATTATTCATGATCAAAATAGTAGCTAACAGCAGGTGGGGATTATTGAGCAGATCAATAATATTTTTGTCTTTAGGATCTTCCGACTCTCTGCACCGATCCATATCGTCTGCATTCAATGAAAAGAAAGCCACTTCCGAAGCTGATACCATGGCTGATAACAACAGTAAAACTACAATGGCCACCAAACTGAAAATGACAAAATAGTCAGGTGTGGAAGAGAGTAATTCTGCCACTAGGGTGCTACTCGGAGGTTCGTCTAAAGATGTAGGGGTTTCCAAAATCAGTTGTTATGTCCAACCATCAAAAAGGCAAATCATCCGAAGAGTTGGACGACTGATGCTCGCCTGATCCTACCTGTGAGGCAGACGCTGTTGACGGTGAATATTCGGATCCACCTCCACCGGAGGTTTTCGGACTTAGCATGGTCATGTTATCACCAATTACTTCTGTTGTATACCGGGTCACGCCATCTTTCTCCCAGGAACGGGTTCTCAACTTTCCCTCTATGTATACCATTTCACCTTTGTGTAAATATTTTGCTGCGACATCAGCCAATCCGCGCCACAGCACAATGTTGTGCCATTCTGTAATCTCTTTGCGTTCTCCGGTTGTTTTGTCCTTGTATGTTTCGGATGTGGCCATAGAAAAATTGGCTACGGTAGCTCCGTTTTCCAGGTGACGCACTTCGGGATCCTTGCCCAATCGGCCTACTAAAATCACTTTGTTTACTCCAGACATATTATTTCTTGAATTTTAATTCCTTGCCTAAGGTTGGATTGCAAAAATACCAAATTTCTCTGGCTAGTCTAATATGGCATTTCCATCCAAAAAACGAGAAATCAGTACCGGTTTTGGCAAATCATGAACCTGACGACCAGAACATACCTTAAAGCCCAAATCCTTTATCGTTTTTATGGTCGGCCCATCATTATTTAAATTCAAAACCCTGAATTTGGCTACGATAATTTGATGGGTAAGGACATGTTTCATTGGCTTGCTTTCAAAAGTAAGATTTCCCCTCTTTTTTAGTTTTGACAAAACTGAATCTCCTTCCAAAAGTTGATTCAGCGTTTTTTTTCCTTCTGCGAGGTAGAAATCATAAAGTCCGTTCCAGATATCACGCCTGTTTCTTTTTTTCATGGCCAGCTTGTTTCCAATCCTGAATATAAAATAATGAAAGTGACGCGTTCTCACTTTAACCTTCGTGGTTTTCACCGGAAGCATTTCTTGCAACTCATGTTTTTTTGCATAACAAACGCCAGAAAAAATACACTCCCCGCAATCCGGATTTCTGGGCGTACAATACAATGCGCCAAATTCCATCATCGCCTGATTGAATGTCCCAGCCTGACTTTTGTCGATAAGTTCCTGCGCCTTTGCGGCAAATATCTTTTTGCCTTCACCAGTGGAAATATCTTCATGCAATCCAAAAATCCGAGCTAGAATTCGATATACATTTCCATCAACTACCGCCACCGGCTGATCAAAAGCAATGGATGAAATGGCGGCTGCCGTATAGCTCCCGATACCCGGCAATTTTATTAGCTCCTCGTATGTGCGCGGAAATTTACCGCCATAGACCGACACGATTTGTTTGGCGCATGCATGTAAGTTTCGGGCACGGCTATAGTAGCCCAACCCCTGCCATGTTCGCAATACTTTTTGTTGAGGGGCAGCAGCCAAAGCTTTAACATTAGGAAAGTCCTTAACGAATTTTGTATAATAAGGCAATCCCTGAGCCACCCTTGTTTGTTGAAGTATTACCTCCGACAACCAGATGCGATAGGGGTCTTTGGTTTTACGCCAGGGCAATTCGCGGTGGTTTTCCTGGTACCAGCCTATTATTTTTTTTGAAAAATATCCTTTGCCCATATTAAATTTTAAGCCATGCAAAGGTCATTAAAACCACTTTAATGAAAAGAATACCCCAAAAACAAAAGAGCATTTTAATTTATATCTAGGTGATAATCAAAGATTTCATTTTGCGATTGATCTTTCTGGATTAAATTTGCCGTCCTGAAATTTCGAATATAACCGTTACCCCACGTGACAAAAGCAGACGTAATCTCCCAAATAGCTGAAAAGACCGGAATAGACAAAGCCGATGTATCTCATTCCATTGAAGCGTTCTTTAACATCGTTAAAACCTCCATGGCCAGCGGACAAAATATTTATATCCGGGGATTTGGCAGCTTTGTCAACAAAAAGAGGAAGAAAAAGATCGCCCGCAACATTTCGCGCAATACAGCCATTATCATTGACGAACATTTTATCCCCAGCTTCAAACCGGCAAAGATTTTTGTCAACAAAATCAAAAACAGCGATAAAGTAAAACAGCTTTCGGATAGTTGATAATGGGCACCTGTGATAATGGCTGCTGCTATTATCTCACGCCTAAACATACGGACTTACATCATGCTCAAAACCCGGATCATCCTTATTGCTGCCAGCGCCATCATTGTATGGCTTATTTTTTTGTTGCCCAAGGGGGTAGTGGAAAATGAAGAGTCGATGAATACCGCATCGTCCCCAACTGCTCCGCAGGACCCTCATGGCACAACACCTTTAGCTTTAAGAGAATCCATTAATTCCCTGAAAGCCCAATACTTAGAAGTATCGGAAAATGAAAAAAGTGCTATCTTTGCCGACTCTTTGACAAGCCTGTACACACAAGCAAGCCAATTTGACAGTGCAGCGTGGTTTGCTGAGAAAGCCGCAACGTTCTTTAACACCAGAGAAAGTCACTTAAAAGCCGGTGATCGCTACTACGATGCCTACACGTTTGCGCTTGACGCAAAAAAGCAGAATGAAATGGCAGAAAAGACCCGCTTCTTTTATGGGAAGATAATGGAACAGGAGCCTGAGAATCTCAGTGTAAAAACGAAGATTGCCATGACATTCCTGAGTTCCCAAAATCCCATGCAGGGAATCACAATGCTGCGTGAAGTGCTTGCAACGGACCCCAGGAATGAGCAAGCCCTTTTTAACATGGGAATGCTCTCCATACAATCGGGTCAATACGAGCGGGCAAAAGAGCGACTGGAAGAATTGGTATCCTATTATCCTAATCATGTACAGGGTCATCTCCTGTTGGGTGTAGCCTGCATGAATAGCGGGGAAAAAGATAAAGCAAGGGAACAATTTGAACTTGTAAAAAAATTGGATTTGGATCCAGCCGTGCAGGCGGCTGCCGATTCTTATCTGCAGGACTTAAAATAATGTTGAACCGTTCTCTGTTCAATGACAGAGGGCTAAATGAAAAAACTTATGCCGAGTGGAAAGAAAAGAAAAAAGCACAAAATGGCTACGCACAAACGCAAAAAGCGTTTGAGAAAGAACAGACACAAGAAAAAATAATACATCCCAATTGATGTAAGGCATTAAACATCTACAGTTTTGAGTAACGAACTAATCATAAGCGCAACTCAAGACGGATGTCGCATAGCACTTCTCAAGGATAAGAATCTTGCCGAATTTCATCACGAAGAAGAAGGAAGCAAGTTTGTAGTTGGTGACATTTACCTGGGTACGGTAAAAAAAGTAGTCCAGGGGCTGAACGCAGCTTTTATTGATATCGGTTATGAAAAGGACGCATTCCTTCACTACCTGGATCTTGGAGCCCAATACGGGTCGCTGCAAAAATTCACTAAACTAGTCCGAGCAAAGAAGATTACCGGAGGCCGGTTGGATAAATTTCAACTGGACAAAGACATTGACAAGCATGGGAAAATATCCCAACAGCTTTCCAAAGGTCAGTTTATCCCGGTACAGGTGGTTAAAGAACCCATTTCCACCAAAGGCCCGCGACTTTCGTGCGAGTTATCCATTCCGGGTAGATACCTGGTATTGGTACCCTTTAGCCAAACGGTAAGCGTATCCAAAAAAATTACGAGTAGCGAAGAACGCAAGCGCCTTCTCCGCCTAATCCAATCCATCAAACCTGAAAACTTCGGTGTGATCATTCGCACCGTAGCCGAAAGCAAGGAAGTGGCGGAGCTGGACAAAGACCTCCGCAACCTGGTGAAAACCTGGGAAGATGGAATCAAGCGTCTGGTTACCGCCAATCCCCGCGATAAAGTGATTGGTGAAATCAGCAAAACATCCTCTATCCTGCGCGATGTACTCAACGAATCGTTTGATAACATTCATGTAGATGATAAGAAAATCTACGAAGAGGTAAAATCATATATTCACACCATCGCACCGGAAAAGGAAAAAATTGTAAAGCTCTATACCGGCAAAGCCAAAATATTTGAGCACTACAATGTTGAAAAGCAAATCAAGTCGGCCTTTGGCCAAACGGTAAGTTTGAGGGGAGGCGGATACCTGATCATTGAGCATACGGAAGCATTGCATGTGGTGGATGTGAACAGCGGCAACAAATCCAACCGCGAAGAAAATCAGGAGACCACCGCTTTGTCTGTAAACCTGGAGGCGGCCAAAGAAGTAGCGCGCCAGTTGAGGCTGCGCGACATGGGCGGGATTATCGTAGTCGACTTCATCGACATGCGCAGCGCTGAAAATAAACGGCTTGTGCACAAAATGATGAAGGATGAGATGGCAGCATCCGATCGGGCAAAACATACGGTTCTTCCGTTGTCAAAATTTGGACTGATGCAGATTACCCGTGAAAGGGTAAGGCCTCAGATGAATATTGCAACTAAAGAAGTTTGTCCTACCTGCAATGGCACAGGCACCATTACCGCCTCCATTCTGGTATCCGATATCATTGAAAAAAATATTGAGCACCTGATGGTAAAGCAAAACGAAAAACACCTGGTGCTGGCAATGCATCCCTATATGTACGCTTATTTTACCATGGGGATAATTTCGAAAAGGATCAAGTGGTTCTTCAAGTTCAAGCGATGGGTCGAACTTGTCCAGGACACCTCCCTTGGCGTAACCGAATGTAAATACCTTAACAGGGATGGCGAAGAAATTGAGCTGAGTCAACCTCAGATCGCTACCCCCGTTTAAAATTTAAATCAACTATGGTTTATAAAAACTCATCCTTAACGGGCTGAGTTTTTTCATTTCAAGCCTGATTTTGATTGATCCGCCTGCCATACTGTCATTCCTATCCGAATGGAATAATATTTGGGCGCCCTGGTTTGTCTTAAACTCAACCATCATGCAGGAAAAAGGAACCATTTCAATCCATACCGAGAACATATTTCCCATCATCAAAAAGTTTCTCTACTCCGATCATGAAATCTTTTTGCGCGAACTGGTAAGCAACGCTGTGGATGCTACCCAAAAAATCAAAAAGCTGGCCTCCATTGGTGAGTTTAAAGATGAACTGGGAGACCTCCGCATTGAAGTAAAATTTGACAAAAAGAAAAAAACCATCACCGTCAGCGACCATGGCATAGGAATGACGGCAGATGAAATAAAAAAATACATTAACCAGATTGCGTTTTCAGGAGCTGCCGAGTTTGTAGAAAAATTTAAGGATAAGGGAGACGCCAAAGATATCATCGGAAAATTCGGTCTTGGGTTCTACTCATCTTTTATGGTGGCTGATAATGTTGAAATCATCACCCGGTCCCATACCGCAGGAGAAAATGAAGCTGCCAAATGGACTTGCGATGGCTCAACGGAATTCTCCATTGAACCAGCTACCAAAAAAGAAAGAGGAACAGATGTCATTCTTCACATCAATAAAGATTCAGAAGAATTTCTGGACGAATGGAGACTAAAAGGAATCCTGGAAAAATACTGCAAGTTCCTTCCTGTAGAAATAAAATTCGGAACCACGGAGGAAAGCGTAGAAGACGGTGAAGATAAAGAAGGTAAGCCTAAATTCAAGTCTGTAAAGGTTGACCGGATCATCAACAATCCCGATCCGATCTGGGCCAAATCGCCTAACGACCTGAAAGACGAGGACTATCTGAAATTTTATAAGGAACTATACCCGTTTTCAGAAGATCCTCTTTTCTGGATTCACCTCAATGTAGACTACCCCTTTGGCCTTACTGGCGTTTTGTACTTCCCCAAGGTGAAAAATGATTTCGAACTTCAAAAAAATAAGATACAACTCTACTCACGACAAGTATTCATTACCGATGAAGTGAAAGATGTTGTCCCCGATTTCCTTATGCTATTGCATGGCGTGTTGGATTCTCCTGATATTCCGCTCAACGTCTCCCGCAGCTATTTACAGTCTGATTCCAACGTAAAGAAAATCAGTCAACACATTACCAAAAAAGTAGCTGACAAACTCAATGATATGTATAAAAAGGATCGCAAGGAGTTTGAAAAAAAGTGGGACGACATAAACATCTTTGTAAAATACGGAATGATCAGCGATGAGAAGTTCTACGAAAAAGCTAAAGACTTTGCCTTATTGAAAAATACTGATGCGGCTTACTTCACGTTGAATGAATACCGGGATAAGGTAAGCCCCAATCAAACAGATAAGGAAAAACAGCTTATTTATCTGTATACCACCGATGCCGGAAAACAGGATACGTACATCCAGATGGCAAAAGATAAATCGTACGATGTGATTCTAATGGATGGTGTATTGGACAGTCATTTCATTAGCAACCTGGAGCAAAAACTCGAAAAAACCCAGATTAAGCGAGTGGATAGCGACACGATTGATAAACTTATACTCAAAGACGAAAAAATAGAAAGTGTACTTACCAAAGAAGAAGAAGAATTGGTGAAAGGCATTTTTGAAAAGGCCATCAACAATTCCAATATGACTTTGGCGGTTGAGTCTATGTCACCCAAGGAGTTGCCTGTAACCGTGACCATGAGCGAATGGATGCGCAGGATGAAAGACATGGCGAAAACAGGTGGCGGTGGTATGCCCTTCATGGGTTCTATGCCCGACAACTACAATGTAGCTGTGAATGCCAACCACCATGTGATCCAAAAAGTGTTGAAAGCTGAAACCGAAGAGCAGAAACTGACACTCGCAAAGCAGGCTTACGATCTGGCATTGCTTTCTCAGAACATGCTCACCGGTGCGGACTTAACTAGCTTTATTAAGAGAAGCGTTGAGTTGGTGTCTTGATCACATTCAACAGGTGCCGACAGGCTAAACAACAATAAATTCGTAGAATTATACATTTTGTATAATACATTTTGTATAATACATTTTGTATATTTGTGGCATGGATCGCAAAATCGCCACACCATTTCCTGTTTCCGGGTATCCGGGGCCAACCTATTTCTGTGACCGTGAGCATGAAACAAAGGAACTGATTGACGCTATCAGCGCCAGCAGAAATGTGACCCTTTTCTCCATACGGAGAATGGGAAAAACCGCCCTTATTCATCACTTGTTTCACACCTTAGCAGAAAAGAAAAACCTGATTACTATATATGTAGACATCATGCCTACCGCTAATCTGAATGGATTTGCCAATCAACTGGCCACAGCATTGGCTCAGGCTTACCCCGAAGAATCGTCTTTTGGCAAAAAGGTTGCGCAGTGGATAAAAGGACTTAGGCCGATAGTTTCGTTTGATCCATACAATGGCTTGCCTCAATTTTCTTTTGAAATGGGCAACCCGGATAAACAACAAATAACCATAAAAGCACTTCTTCAATTTCTTGACCACAGCGGAAAGAAGTCAGTCATCGCCATTGATGAATTCCAACAGATCACAAAGTACCCTGAAAAGCAAACCGAAGCCTGGCTTCGGTCAGAGATTCAGACATTAAAAAATACAAACTTTATATTTTGCGGAAGTCAAAAACACCTTCTGTTCGAGATGTTCAATTCGGCCAAACGTCCCTTTTATGCGAGCACACAAATGCTTCAGATTGGCACCATTCAACAACCAGTTTATGCCGATTTTATTAAACTTCATTTTCGCAAGGCAGATATTTCCATTGCGTCCGAAGAAATAAATTTTCTGTTGGAATGGTGCAGAATGCATACTTTTTATGTCCAGTCGCTATGCAATAGGCTTTACCAATCGGGTGTAAAAAAAATATCCAGGGACATTATACAAAACGTTATCGACAAGATATTTAAGGAGCATGAAGCCGTATACTTTACTTATAGGGAATTACTCACTGACGCACAGTGGCAGCTTTTAAAGGCCATCGGCAAAGAAGGCATGGTTTTCGCGCCCACTGCTATGGGCTTCATTCATCGGTACCAATTGGGGACCCCCGCTACCGTAAAACGTTCGCTGGATGCATTACTACTCAAAGAAATGATTTTCAGGGAAAACAATAGTGAAGGAAGCTATCTTCAGGTATACGACCTTTTCCTCAGTCGATGGCTTGAGAACAAGCAATAAAATATTCTGTTCAAAATTTAAAGCAGAAAGAGTTTGGTTCCATTGCCCTTCAAATCAAAACATATTAAAATAATTTTTTATTAATTTCGTTTAACCATTGAAAGTGGCCATCTGAAGATGAAAAGTAATCTTTGTTACATCTGCTTATTCCTTCTGCCTGCTCTTGTCTTTGCACAACCGGGACAGGAAGCGCGAATTGTAGAAGGCCAGTTTACTTTTGATACAGATAAGCCCTACAAACTGCTCGACCTGGATCAAGAGAATGTCGAGCCCATTGTTACCAAAAAGAAGAAAAGTAAGAAAAAGGTTTTCTACGGATTGAAAACAAAAAAAGGGTTTACCCGAAAGGGGTATGGGGATCGGGTAGTCATTGAATTATTCTACTACCTCAAAACACCTGATAAGCCCAATCAATTTGTAAGGGATATTTATTGGTATGACTACACGCGCAGGGAAATTCGCAGGACGAACAATTTTGATCCCAGCAAAGGCGTGCTGCTTCATGGGCCTTACCGAAAGATGCAGGGCGAGCTTTTATTGGAAGAAGGTATTTATTACAAAGGCACCAAACATGGCCGATGGATGCAATACGATAGGCAGCATTTGCTCGTAGATAAGGAGAAGTATTACAAAGGTTGGCCAAAGGAATCCCTGGTTGTTTACTATGATCCTGCTGAGCGAACTAAAATCAAAGAAATTATTCCCGTGGAATTTGGTGAGCGTGAAGGCTACTATTACCAATTCCATGAGAATGGTAGTGTTGCGGTAACGGGAGAATTCAAGTGGAACAACAAAGTTGGAGAATGGATTGAAAACTACCCTAATGGCCGGAGAAAAAAAATCATCATTTTTCCCGAGGATCCTTTCGATCAAATGCTCAACCCATTCATTCGCAGCGAATGGAATGAAAAAGGAAAGGAAGTATACTCCAATCGCAAAGGGCAATAATTATCTATTGCCACCCGGAATTTCAACCGTTCATTCATCCGCTCTTCAAAATTTTATTACTCATTTCTTCAAACACCTGGCTGTATTTGCCAATAATGAATAGATTGTTAAAAAAAACAATTATGCGAATACCTATACTCATCGTTGCGGTTTTGGTGTCAACATTATCCTTTGCCCAAAAAATCAGTGCAAATAAGAAAACTGCACTTCAATCCGTAGACACACAAGCTTCAACGCTTACTGAAATCAGCGACAAAATTTGGGCGCATGCCGAAATCGCCTTTCAGGAAAAAGAATCTCACAAACTACTGGCCGACTATGCTGAAGCCAATGGCTTTAAGGTAGAAAGGGGCGTTGCTGAAATACCAACAGCGTTTGTTGCAACCTATGGCAGTGGCAGCCCGATAATTGGTATTCTGGGAGAGTTTGACGCCTTACCCGGCATCTCTCAGAAAGCCGTTCCAAACAAAGAAGCTTTGGAGGAGGGAAAAGCCGGACACGGCTGTGGTCATAACCTTTATGGAACAGCCAGCCTGGGTGCAGCTGTCGCTATAAAAGAATTGATAGAGCAAGGAAAACTAAAAGGCACAATTAAGTTCTTTGGCACACCGGCAGAAGAAAAGTTTTTTGGAAAATTATGGATGGCCAGGGCTGGGTTGTTCAACGACCTTGATGTATGTGTCGACTGGCACCCGTCGGAAGAAACCAAGGCCGCTGTACAAAGTTCGCTGGCGCTGGTTGACTTCATCGTTGAATTTCACGGACAAACGGCCCATGCCTCCGCCGATCCATGGAATGCAAAAAGTGCATCGGACGCACTGGAACTTTACACTACGGGAATCAACTACTATCGTGAACATATAAAGCCTACCGTTCGCATGCATTACCACATACAGGATGGAGGACAAGTAGTAAACGTAGTGCCGGACTATGCCAGATTGTGGGTAAGGGTAAGAGACACTAAACGAGATGGAATGAATGAAGTGTATGAGCGTGTAAAAAAAATGGCGGAAGGCGCAGCCATCATGGCGGACGTGGATTATAAGATTTCTTTGGTTTCCGGTATTTATGAAATTCTGGTAAACAGGGCCGGAGGTGAAATCGTACAAAAAAATCTTGAGCTGCTCGGACCGATCACGTATACCGAAGAGGAGGTTTCATTCGCAAAAAAAATACAGGAAGCAACAGGTAAGCCGCAGGTTGGGCTTCACAGCAAAGTAGAACCCCTGGAGGCAACGCAGGACAGTCCAGGTGGCGGATCAACGGATGTGGGAGATGTAAGTTGGATTGTGCCTGTAGTGCGAATGGACGGGGCCACAGCACCACTCGGTACGCCCTGGCATAGTTGGGCTGTAGTTGCCTGTGGCGGCATGTCCATAGGACACAAAGGCATGCTGCACACTTCAAAAACTTTGGCTCTGACCATGATCGATTTATTTGAAGATCCAAAGAAGGTGGATGCCGTGAAAGCTGAATTCAAACAGCGAAAAGGCGACCATGTATATAGCGGATTGATTCCTCCCGGGCCGCCTCCTATTGGCAAGCAATAGTTTACGATTAATGAAAGGCATCCTCGAAATGAACAATTTCGGGTACTCCTTTCATTACACTTACCGAAACAATATCATACCGAACATTACCATTCCAATTTTTTTCATGAAGGTAGTGGTCCGCCCCTTCTAAAATCTTCTCAGCTTTTTTTTCGTCAACAAATTCTTCTGGGTAGCCGAATTGGTGGGACGTTCTTGTCTTTACCTCCACAAAAATTAGCCAGTCCTCCTTTTGCATTATTATATCGATTTCGGAATGCTTGTACCTAAAGTTTCGTTCAATGATAATATAGCCCTTTTCCTCCAGAAAAGTAGCTGCTAGTTTTTCACCCTCGTTGCCCCTTTTGATTTTATCAGTCATGCCACTACATTTGATTCCTTAAGTTAGTAAGAGAAATGAAAAAATTAATAGAAGGCTTTACCCGTCAGCTCAGTGATGCCTTAAAAATCGGTCAGGCGGTTGATCTGGTAAGGCCTGGCAGCGATATTCGGAATATTCTTATCACCGGTATGGGCGGATCGGGGATCGGTCCTAACCTGGTCGAATCACTGACTTTTGGAAGAGTCCCCATTCCCATTACCGTAAGCAAAGGATATAATATTCCCCAGTTTGTTAGTCCACACACACTCTTTATTGCTTGTTCATATAGTGGCAATACTGAGGAAACATTATCTGCAATTCAAAAAGCATTGCTAAAAAGAGCGCATATTATTTGTATTACCTCCGGAGGTAAAATGCTGGAAGTAGCGAAAGAATACAATCTTCATTATATCCAACTTCCTTCAGGTTCTCCCAGTCCCCGGGCTATGCTCGGGTACCTGATGGTCTCCCTACTTTATGCATTATACCATACCAACCTTATTGGAGCCGCCTTTATCAAGGAGACGGAAAATGCTATTGAGTATCTTGACAGAGGAGAAAAAGCCATACAAGCCCAGGCGGAGCTAATTGCAAAGAAAATCAGCGGAAAGTTGCCGATCATCTACTGTGATGGAAGGCTGCAGGCCATGGCGGTGCGCTTTCAAAACCAGTTGAATGAAAATGCCAAACACATGGCACACGTGAATACTTTTCCCGAGATGAATCACAATGAAATAGTAGGTTGGGTTAATCCTCCACAAGTACTGTCACAATGCCAGGTCATTTATCTATATACAGATCACGATCATGTAAGGGTAGAAAAAAGAATGGAGATTTGTAGAGACATTTTTGAAAAAAAATCGCATCCCATCATCGACATTGTTGCTGAGGGGGCTTCCTTGCTTGAACAATTTTATCATCTCATTCACTTAACCGATTGGATTTCCTACTACCTGGCTATCGAAAACAAGGTAGATCCCGATCCGGTAGAAGTGATCGATTATCTCAAAGGCGAGCTAGATAAATTAAAGTGAATTCCAGGGTTAACCACCGAACCCAATTTATTGAACTTGGTCTTATCGACTTTGGTGAAGCCTGGCAATATCAGACCGGGTTATACGAACGAATCCTGGATATAAAAAAGGGGAATAGGGAACTACCGGAAATTCTCCATGAGCCTACACCCAATTACCTGATTTTTTGTGAACATCCTCATGTATTTACGCTCGGGAAAAGCGGAGATGAAAAAAATCTTCTCATAGAAAAGGAAAAACTGCACACCATTCAGGCAACTTTTTATCCAATCAACCGGGGAGGCGACATTACTTATCATGGTCCCGGTCAATTGGTTGTATATCCTGTAATTGACATGGAAAATTTTTTTACCGACATACACAAGTACATGAGGTTGCTAGAAGAAGCTGTCATTCAAACATTACATGAGTTTGGAATTGCTGCCGGCAGAATCAAAGGGCTAACCGGTGTATGGGTCAACGTTGAGGATGAGTCTAAAGCCAGTAAAATATGCGCGCTGGGTGTGAAAACAAGCCGTTGGGTGACGTTGCATGGCCTTGCCTTAAATATCAATACCAACCTTGATTACTTTAAATATATCGTTCCTTGTGGAATTGAAGATAAGGCTGTTACCTCAATGGAGCATATACTGGGAAAACCCATCAGCCTAGAGGAGGTTAAACCATTACTTCTCAAGAAAATTGCATCACTTTTTGAAATGGACATTGTAAATTGAATCGTGAATATTAGATTCCTTCTTTTGGTTGGCGCAATCCTTGTGCTCATGCTGACAATACGATTTATTACCCCGTTCGAATCTGAACGTAAGGATTATAAATCAGTGATGCAGAAAGGAGTCTGCTGGGTAGGCGGACGAGATAGGGTGACAGCGAAGGAAGTTGAGTCACTAAGCCGGAATTATATCAACTGGATTTCTCAAACACCTTTTGGCTGGCAAGTCAGCGCCACGGATCCGGAGATTAAACTAAATACCAATAGCGATCGAACCTGGTGGGGAGAGTCTGATGGAGGAATAATTGAAACAACCCGACTGACTGCAAAACAAAAAATAAAAACTTTATTAAAGCCTCACTTGTGGATCAGGGATAGCTGGCCAGGTGAAGTAAGTATGAATTCAACAGGTGACTGGAAATTGTGGTTTGCCAATTATAAGAAATTTATACTTCACTACGCTGAGCTGGCGGAAACTCAACAAATTGAGATCCTCTGCATTGGCACGGAATTGTCAAAAACAACAATCCATGATGAGGAATGGCGCTCGCTGATTCAGGAAATCCGTAAAATCTACAACGGCAAATTGACCTATGCAGCCAATTTTCACGATGAATACGAGCACATCAAATTTTGGGATGCGCTTGATTACATTGGAATTCAGGCCTACTTTTCGCTTTCACAAAATAATAATCCATCAGCAGAAGAATTAGCGATAAGTTGGAACACGCATCTTCAATCAATTGAAAAAATTCATAACCACTTTCAAAAGCCTGTGTTGTTCACAGAGATCGGCTATAGAAGTACGGAAGATGCAGCCATCGAACCGTGGAAGTGGCCACAAGAAAACAGGGATGCCGCATCATCTGAAGCAACGCAGGCAGCTTGTTATGAAGCTTTTTTCAATGCAGCCTGGAAAAAGGACTGGCTTACAGGAGTCTATTTCTGGAAATGGTATCCTCATGGTGGTAATTCGTTACAAGAAATTGATTTCACACCCCAGGGCAAGACAGCGGAAAAAGTAATTTTAGATAATTTTAGAAAGTGAGATGATTACAAACATTGAATTTCCAGAAGTGAGAAACGTAACGGTGGCCGTAGTACGGGAAGGGATGGATGACAATCCCTGGAATGTCTACCTTATTAACAAAAATCGATTTCCAATCGAAAATACACTGGTTTCAAGCAAGGGATATGGAGAGAAGGAAGGCGAAAATCAAAAAACTTCCGTACTCAGGCATTTCCTTGAAACCGTTCCAGCCAATGGCGCTGCATTGATTGAGCCTATTGATCCAGCTGTCTTCCACCTAAACAATGAATATTGGGTGAGTTATTATGTAGGAAGGGAAATTTACGATAAACGATTTGTCTTTGTGCCTGATACCATCCACGAGGATAACCTGACCTACATAAAAGAATTAGAAAAGGAAGGTGTGCTTCACTCATAAGTAAAAACTGCAGTTCCTGTAACTTCATAACTGCGATTGACGTAACTTGCCAATCATGAATGCTGATCTGAAGGAAATATTATTTCTTGATATCGAAACGGTAGCGATAACCGAAAATTTCAGTCAGCTTGACGAACGATTGAAAGCACAATGGGCGCGGAAAGCAGCTTTTTTCAAAAGAGAAGAAACTGTATCTGAAGCTGACCTATTTCATACAAGAGCGGGGATTTACGCGGAGTTTGGAAAAATAGTAACAGTAGCCGTGGGCATGTTCACCGAAAATGAAAACGGGGAAATGGGCCTGCGTACCAAGTATTTTACATCACATGATGAATCACAATTGCTCACTGAATTCAAACAATTACTGGAAAAGCTGGGGCCAAACACCAGGCTATGTGCCCACAATGGAAAGGAATTTGATTTTCCTTATCTAAGCAGAAGGATGCTCATTAATGATATTTCGCTCCCTGACGTTTTAAATCTGGGCGGCAAAAAACCGTGGGAAATTCAGCATCTTGATACAATGGAACTATGGAAGTTTGGTGATTATAAGCACTATACTTCACTCGATCTTTTGGCAGCAATCTTTAATATTCCTACCAGTAAAGGTGTTATGGATGGTAGTCAGGTGAATGAAGTGTACTATAAGGAAAAAGATCTGACCAAAATTTCAATCTATTGTGTAGGCGATGTAATTGCCATCGCGCAGCTATACCTTCGAATGAAAAGTTTGCCCTTGATCCCCCCACAAAACATTATTCAAGCTGAATGAGCAAAAAGAAATTTAAGAAAATAAAAGAGCGTAAGAACAAAGAGGAAAAAAGCTCGATCCATTCATCTATCCTGGCATTGCTGGAAGAAATGGCAGGTAAAGCATATAGTATTAAACAGATTACAAGAAAGCTGGGCATTAAAAAAAAGGCGTTAATTACAGACCTATCCCGCATCCTTGACCAACTGGAGGGCGAAGGAAAAATTCAACAACTGGGAAACGGTACCTATCGAAGTGCAAAAGAGGAAGGAGAATCCATTGTCGGCAAAGTGGATCATGTGAATCCGAGATTTGCCTACGTGTCGGTGCCTGGCGAAGAGAAAGATATTTACATCAAATCCCGTGATTTGGCCTCCGCAGTACACGGAGATACTGTCGAAATAAGTATTTTTTCTTCACGCAAGGGGGCTAGCCCCGAAGGAAAGGTGAAAAATGTTATCGAAAGAAACAGAAATCGCTTTGTTGGTAGAATAGAGGTGTCTCCAAATTTTTCCTTCATCGTCCCCGACTTTAAAAAGATTTATAGCGACTTCTTTGTCTACGCAGAAAACATCAATGGAGCAAAGACGAACGACAAGGTTGTATTTGAGGTAACAAAGTGGGGCACACCCGATAGAAACCCGGAAGCAAAGGTTATTGAAATCCTGGGAAAGACAGGTGAGAATGAAGCCGAAATCCACTCAATTATGGCTGAGTTTGATTTGCCTTTTAGATTTGACCCCGTAGTGCTGAAAGAATCTGAAAACATCAGAGAAGAAATTAGCGCGGATGAAATTAAAAAAAGGAAAGATTTTAGAGATGTACTCACTTTCACTATTGATCCGGATGATGCTAAAGACTTCGATGATGCTATTTCATTGCGAAACCTTGAAAACGGAAATTATGAAATAGGTGTGCACATTGCCGATGTGACACATTACGTAACAAGCGGAAGCATTTTAGATAAGGACGCATTTGACCGGGCCACTTCCGTTTACCTGGTTGATCGTACCGTTCCCATGTTGCCCGAGCGCCTTTCCAATCAACTCTGTTCACTGCGACCGAATGAAGACAAACTTACATTTGCTGCCGTTTTTGAAATCGATAGCAAAGCCAAAATACATAATGAATGGTTTGGAAGAACAGTCATTCACTCAGACAGGCGATTTAACTATGAAGAAGCTCAATCATCGATTGAAAGTGGCGATGGTGAATTTGGTAAAGAGCTTCAACTATTAAATGGCATTGCCCTCAAACTTCGCCATGACCGATTTGCCAAAGGAGCTGTAAACTTTGAAACAGCAGAAGTAAAATTCAAGTTGGATGAAAAGGGCAAACCGTTGGCTGTTGTGCCTAAAATCAGAAAAGACGCGCACAAACTGGTTGAAGAGTTTATGCTCCTGGCCAACCGTTCGGTAGCAACGTATGTGCATCAGCGTAAGAAAGGTGAAGTAAAAGACACATTTGTTTACCGGACACACGATCATCCTAATCCGGAGAAAGTACTGGACTTCGCTCATTTTGCCAAGCAGTTTGGTCATAAGCTAAATGTGGAAGAAACTGCGCTGTCAAGATCGTTGAATAAGCTGATGGATGAGATTGAAGGAAAACCTGAACAAAATGTGCTGCAGCAAATTGCCGTTCGCACCATGGCCAAGGCAAAATATACGACAGAAGCAAAAGGCCATTTTGGTTTGGCTTTTCAACATTACACACATTTTACATCACCCATCAGGCGATATCCCGATGTGATGGTGCATCGTCTGTTGCAGCATTACCTTGACGGGGGCAAGTCGGTGAACAAAAAAGATTACGAGGAAAAATGCATTCACTCCTCCGAGCGTGAAAAACGAGCCGCTGATGCAGAGCGCGCCTCCATCAAGTACAAGCAAGTGGAGTTCATGAGTATGGCTGCAGACAAAGTTTATGAAGGCATCATTACGGGTGTCACCGACTTTGGGGTTTTTGTCGAGATTATTGAAACCAAATGCGAAGGCATGGTACGTCTCGTGGATATGAAAGATGACTTTTATGAATTTGATGAAAAGAATTTCCGCATTGTTGGGCGAAGAAGAAAAAAAATCTATCGACTTGGGGATGAGGTGCAAGTGCGAATCAAGAAAACAGACATTGATCGAAGACTTATAGATCTCACTTTTGAAGTTTAATCGTATTCCGCTCGCATGAATTCTCCATATCTCAACTGGATAGAAACTGAAATAAGAAGTCAACAATATGGGATAGCTCCCGCTTCGTTGTACGACCCTATTCGATACATCATGAGTTTGGGAGGAAAAAGGCTTCGACCCATACTTGTCATACTGGCGTATAGCCTGTACCAAAAAAATGCAAAGCGTATTGCTCCCATAGCGGCTGCCGTTGAGGCGTTTCATAACTTCACCTTATTACATGACGATATCATGGATAATGCTCCGCTGCGCAGAGGAAAAAAAACGGTGCACGAAAAATGGAACTTGAATACTGCCATCCTTTCTGGTGATGTGATGCTGGTAAAAGTTTATGATCAATTCCTGAAAATTGAGGAGGGTCTTTTAAAAGAGGTATTGACAAAATTCAACGCGTGTGCAGCAGAGGTCTGTGAAGGCCAGCAATGGGACATGGAGTTTGAATCATTGAAAGCTGTTTCTGAGGAAGATTACATTCAAATGATCAGACAAAAAACAGCGGTACTATTGGGATTCAGCCTGGAACTAGGCGCCATGTTGGGGCACGCTACAAAAGAAGATCAAAAGGTTTTGCGTAATTTTGGAATTAACATTGGTATTGGTTTTCAATTGAAAGATGATTGGCTGGATGTATTTGGGGGTAAAAAAACTGGGAAACAGGTAGGCGGAGATATTCTGGCAAATAAAAGGACCTTCTTGCTCATTCGAGCACTTGCGCAAGCTAAAGGTGCAGATAAGAAAGAATTAAAACTATGGCTTTCAAAAACCAACTACACTAAAGCTGAAAAAATAAAAGCTGTTACGGCATTGTACAACCGCCTGGATATTAGCAAGCAGACACTTCAAATGACAAATTTTTATTTTGAGAAAGGGCTGACGCAATTGGAGCAGCTTAAAGTTGCTGAATCCAGAAAAAAAATACTGAAGTCCTATACGCTGAATCTGATTGATAGAAATACCTGATGACTGATTCAAATAATATTCCTATTACAAAGGAATTTTACAATTCAGAAACGAAACAGCCATTTACCACCTGCATGATGTGTAACAATCCGCTGGCTGAGACACAGTACGTTGTAGAAAAAGCATTCCGAAACTTCAAGTCATTGGGAACCCAGGAAATTATTTTTGAATATGCAACTTGTTTGTCTTGTGCATCCAAAATGCATTTTGAGCTATCTGAAGAATCGCGGACAAGAGTGCAAAATTATCTGATCAATAATATTAAGAACGATTCGATTACATCTGCCGATATCAAGGATAGTCTCAATCGATGCGCAGTGAAGCAAACTATCCTCAATGAGGCACAAGAGTATTCCATTTATGCTTTGTGCAATGGAAATGAAATGGTTTTGGGCAATTTCCCCTATGCGCTAAGTGGCGAAGCGCAGGACGAAATCATGCAATTGCTATCCGCAAAAAGCCTTGAACTGCTGGATGATTTTATTGGTAATCATTTTACCGGTCCTCCGGAGGTGATGGAAATCCTTAGAAGAAGACCTGTTTTTATCTAGCGCCTCTTATAATAATACAATTTTGCCCGCTCGCCATGCACACTTTCACTCAAAGTATAAAATCCCGTAAAATCCAAACTCCAGGCAATCGCCTCACCCTGGGGTTCGGGTTTATAAGTTAGATAAACAGGTTCCGTTTTTAAGGCTTGCATGATTGTAGTGGAATCACTCAACGACCAATATAAAATTTCATTGTAAGTTTTGATTAGCAGTTCGTTTCCGGAAAATGAAAAATCGGCTGCAACGATATTGCGGTAAGGCAACACCGTTATTTTTTCAGGTACAAGCGTATCCCCGGCGATCAGACTTGCCTCCGGCATCCAATAAACATTCACAATTTCCTCTCGCTTTGAAATAAGATACAAATCTCCTGTCTTATGATCGGTTGCCAGTGATTCTGCATCCCTTGCTCCATCCGGAAGCTGAATAATTAGCGTATCAAACTTTTCGATTGAAATTTTGTCATCCCCGGTATAGACCGGTTCGGCAAATCTGTAGATATATTTAAGCGGATACTTTGCGTCATTATCGCCAATGTCGCCAATGTATAAATAGTAGCCCTCTTCACCCGGTACCTGGCCAAGGGTAAGGTCTTCCCAATCTCTGTTCTTTGCATTTTCCAATTTGCAAGTCATTACGATTTCGGCCTTGTCATTCAACAGGAAAACTTCCGCCGGGTTCCCGCTATCATTGTGCGTCCACAAATAACCTGGATTGGCTACACTTGCCACCAGTCCTGAGGCTTCTTCTATTTTGGTGGGAACCCTCCCCCGAATTTCTGCTTTTTCGAATAGGTCTGACTTATGTGCTTGCTGCCGGTTGCAGGATAAAAGCATGAGCAAAAGAAGAAAACTAAATACAGTATGAATCATATAAGAACCCATAAAATTGAGAGGAAATAAATGATAACCCCAAAAGTACAAACGATTTATTCAGCATATCAAACTGAGAAGTAGTGTCTGGCAAAATTTCCCGGAAACCATCCAGGGGTGAATTTATACCGTTATGATCCAATCCGAATAGTTACTTTTGCGCCAAAGCGGCATCCGCCATACGTACATACCGGCATGGAAGAAACACAAAATGTGGACAATTCTGAAGATTATCAGGATGATGAATTATTTGAACATTTTAGAATCGTAGCCGACCCGGGTCAAAGTCTGATTCGTTTAGATAAATTTTTAAACACAAGACTTCCCAATGTTACACGGACCAAACTTCAGGATGGCATTCATGGCGGCTTTGTAAAGGTGAACGATAAGGTTATCAAACCCAATTACAAAGTTCATCCCCATGATGTCATTACCATTTCTTTACCAACGCCACCCAGAGATACGGATGTAAAACCGGAAAATATTCCACTCAATATTGTTTTTGAAGATGAGCACCTTCTGGTTGTCAACAAAGAAGCTGGTATGGTGGTACATCCTGCTTTTCAAAATTGGAGTGGTACACTCGTGAATGCCCTTGCCTATCATTTTCAAAACCTGCCTCAAATGCCCGGCAATGATGGACGGCCTGGGTTGGTGCATCGCATTGACAAGGATACGTCCGGACTTCTCGTAATAGGAAAATCTGAAATAGCATTGACAGGGCTTGCCAAGCAATTCTTTGATCACAACATTGATCGTACATACTGGGCTTTGGTCTGGGGAGAACCCGATCCAGAGCAAGACACCATCAATGTAAACGTAGGCAGAAGTCTGAAAGACCGAAGAATAACAACCGCCTTTCCAAAAGGTGACTTTGGAAGGACAGCCATTACCCATTACAAAACCCTGAAATCGCTGCGTTATGTAAGCCTGGTGGAATGTAAACTGGAAACGGGTCGCACACATCAGATTCGTGCACACATGAAGTATATTGGACATCCCCTCTTCAACGATGCGACTTACGGAGGTAATGAAATTATGAAGGGAACAGTCTTTTCAAAGTATCGCCAATTTGTAGACAATTGTTTTAAAATCATGCCGCGACAAGCCCTGCATGCCAAAACATTAGGATTTATCCACCCCATTACCAAAAAGAAAATGATCTTCGACTCAGACCTGCCAACTGATTTTAAAGGTGTGATTGAAAAATGGGAGCACTACGTCAGGTATCACTGATCAGGATACAAGCCTACTGATCTACAATATCCGAAATTTTGTATTTCTGAATGATGTAATAAAGGAAATTAAAAGAAAGGGCATCATCTTCCTTTTTGTCTCCGGCTGCTTTTTTAGCCGATTTATTTTTTGACGCCTGAATGGCTAAGGAATCTCTCTGAATGCTTTGAATGGTGCGGGTTGGCCGGTTTTCAGAAGGGTCATAAATCAAGGTTTTATCATCATAGAGATTTAATTCCTGATGCGTTGGTTCCTGAAAGTTGTACACTGGATAGCCATCATCCTGCGAATACACATGATGAGCAACCAGGGTCATGCACCCGGCTGTGATAAAGGCCAGAATATGTACTCTTTTGTCAGCCATAAATATCCCCCTCTTTGACAGAAATTGGGATTGTTCCACCAAATTATGAAATTTTGTGCATGATTACATGGGATGACTTTAATAAAATTGATATAAGAGCGGGCAGTATTATCCGGGCAGAAGCCTTTCCAGAGGCAAAAAAACCCGCATATAAGATTTGGGTCGATTTTGGGCCTGAATTGGGTGTAAAGAAGTCAAGCGCACAGATAACAGCCCATTATAAGCCCGCTGAACTAATAGGTAAACAAGTGGCCTGCGTGGTCAATTTCCCTTCAAAGCAGATTGGCAATTTCCTGTCCGAGGTACTGGTCACCGGATTTCCCGATGAGAACGGCTATGTGGTTTTGACATTAATTGAAAGGCCGGTTCCTAACGGCTCCAGACTGTTTTAGCATGATCCTGTTCTCCCAACTTCCGGCTATCATTCAAGGCAAGGATCTCCAAACCATTCAGGACCAGGAAATACATTACTTAATCACAGACAGCAGAAAAGCGGTAGCCTCAGATAAAAGTTTGTTCTTCGCTATTCGGGGAGTACGAAATGACGGACACGATTATATTGAATCGTTATATCGATTGGGCGTTCGGTCATTTATTGTTGAAAGAGAAGTAGACATCAAAAATTTTCCGTTAGGTAATTTCATTAGAGTCACTTCCTGTATATCAGCCCTGCAACGCATTGCCGCACATCACCGCAAAGCTTTTCCCTATCCCGTGATTGGAATCACCGGTAGTAACGGAAAAACTACCGTGAAGGAATGGTTGTACCAGATGGTCGCTCCAGAATACAAGTGCATCAAAAACCCAGGTAGTTATAATTCTCAACTTGGTGTTCCACTGTCCGTATGGCAAATGAACACCCAGCACAACCTGGCAATCTTTGAAGCGGGCATTTCAAAACCTGACGAGATGGGGCAATTGCAACCCATCATCCAGCCTACGATAGGATTATTCACCAATGTAGGGTCTGCTCATGACGAAGGTTTTTCTTCCCGAGAGGAAAAAGTGAAAGAAAAATTAAAGTTGTTTGAAGGATGCAACACCCTTATTTATTGCAGCGATTATCCTGAAATTGGTACGGCCATTCACACCATGATAAAGCCTCCCCAAAATGTACTCTCCTGGGGCCAGAAATCCGGGTCTAATATTTTACTTGAGTTCACTAATGATAATTCTGTTTCAATTAGTGGCTCGTTTGGAAGCCTGATGCTTCGGATCCCTTTTGAAAACAAAGCTTCAAAAGAGAATATTTTACACGTTGTCGTGGTGCTTTTACAATTAGGTTATACCCCTGCCACCATACAGGAAAAAATTGACCAAATCAGGTCAATTCCGATGCGGCTCGAACTTAAGCACGGAATTAATCATTGTCAGGTTGTTGACGATACATACAACAATGATTTGGGCGGACTACAGATTGGTCTGGACTTTTTGGGTAGCATCAACCTCAAAAAAAGGACTGTAATTCTCTCCGATATACTTCAATCCGGTCTTACGCTCCAGCAACTTTCAGAACGGGTTGCTCAATGGATACGGGAAAAATCGATTCAAAAATTCATTGGCATTGGTTTTGGTTTTCACACACATCAGCAGCCCTTTGCAGCGCTTGATTGCGAATCAAATTTTTATCTTACTACGGATGATTTTCTAAACGAGACCGATTGGAATCGGTTTAATCAGGAGGCCATTCTGGTAAAGGGAGCTCGCGTTTTCGAATTTGAAAAAATCATACAACGCCTTCAGCAAAAAATTCATGGTACCGTAATGGAGATTGACTTGGGAGCCATGGTGCACAACCTGAATTTTTTTCGGTCACTCCTAAATCCGAACGTTAAGCTGATGGTGATGGTAAAAGCTTTTGCTTACGGAAGTGGAAGCAACGAAATCGCGAGCCTATTACAATACCACCATGTTGACTACCTCGGTGTAGCCTACGCCGATGAGGGGGTAAGCTTGAGAGACCATCACATTAAACTTCCTATCATGGTAATGAACCCGAGCGAAGAAAGTTTTGCCATACTGCTTGAGCGGGACCTTGAACCCGAAGTTTATAACCTCCGCATGCTTCAATCTCTTTCAAAATTTCTGAATGGCAGGCCGTGCCGCATTCACCTCAAAATTGACACGGGGATGCGCAGGCTCGGATTCGAACCCAGGGAACTGGATCAGGTAATTTCCATTCTTCACGAAAATAAAAATATTGCCGTTGCTTCTGTGTTCTCTCATCTGGCAGGAGCAGATGAGGCTGTGTTTGACGATTTTACTCGCGAACAGACATCGCAATTTGAATCAGCCACTGAAATCCTGAGGCAAAAGCTTAGAATTTCACCGATAAGGCATTTATTAAACTCAAGTGGCATTTTGAGGCATTCTCGTTGTCAATTTGATATGGTTCGCCTTGGCATCGGTCTATACGGTATAGACCCTTCCGGAATGTTGCAGGATAAGTTAAAGCCTGTGGCAACGCTCAAAACCCTCATTTCACAACTTAAAAAAGTTAAAAAAGGAGATTCTATCGGATATGGCCGCGCCGGAATGGCAAAATCGTCAATAACCATTGCAACCCTCGCCATTGGCTATGCCGATGGCTATCTGCGTAGCTTTAGCAAAGGCGTAGGGGAGGTAATTATACGCGGTAGGCGAGCCCCTGTTATTGGAAACGTATGCATGGACATGACCATGGTAGACGTAACGGAGATTGAAGACGTGGGTGAGGGGGATGAAGCCATTATTTTTGGCGAGGGTATGCCCATACAGGAATTGGCAAAAAAGGCGGGTACCATTCCTTACGAAATACTGACAAACACGAGTGAGCGCGTCAAACGCATATTTTATGCGGAAAGCATTTGACCTAACAGCCCAGGTTTTTTTTCAAATCGCGTTCCGGAAGGCCCCCAAAATCAAATGACTTATCCTCGCTGGCTTCCTCTGCTTCCTTGACTTTCGGTGCAGTGGGTTTCTGTTCAACAAGCTTTTTTGAGCGCTTTTTAATAGGCTTCATGTGGCTACAACAACCTATGAAGAATCATGGTTTATCCAATACCAAACAATTATCTTCACGCAGTTTTAATTTAATCTAAATAAAGGGAGAATGACCAAAAGTGTCGCTCAGATGTTGCCCGGAGAAACTGCAGTCATTGCCGGCTTCACAACCCATGAACTGTCGAACAAGCTGTTGGAAATGGGTTTCTTACCGGGAGCCATAATCAAATTCAATTTTAAGGCACCCCTTGGAGATCCTGTTTGCGTAAGCATTGCCGGTTTTGAGGTTACTCTTCGAATGAAAGAAGCGGCCATGATTTCAATTCTTAATTAATCGTACTTATAGTGACTCAATTGAAGATTGCATTGGCAGGGAAGCCTAATTCGGGCAAGTCATCTCTCTTCAATCAATTAACCGGGCTAAATCAGAAAATCGGAAATTTCCCAGGCGTAACGGTTGACAAGAGGATAGGATTCAGTCAATTGGATTCGGGAAACACCGCTGAGATTATCGATCTGCCCGGCATTTACAGTTTGTATCCCCGTTCATTGGATGAGAAAATCGTAACGGAATTTTTTGCTGATAAAAAGAATAGTCATTTCCCAGACAAGATAGTTTTGGTTGCTGATGCTACCAACCTCCAGGCCTCTCTTCTGCTTCTTACTCAACTTATTGATTTAAGGCTCCCAACTATTTTGGTGCTCAATATGGTTGATCTGGCCACCCGGTCTGGACAGCGTATCGACATTCCCAAGTTGGAGCAGCATCTCGACCTTCCCATTGTGCCGGTAAATGCCCGCAATGGACAAGGCATCGATGACCTCAAAAAAGTGTTAACCCAGCCCATTAGCGTCTCCTCACAAACCGTTTATGAAATTGATAAGGAAATTCTTCAGGCTGTCGAAAAGGTAAAATCTCATTTTAGGCTTGAGTGCGAGTATGAAGCCTACCAGCTTTTGCAGCAAGTTGAAAACCTGGGGTTTCTGCCTGAGGCAGAAAAAAAGTTTATAATAGAAGCGGCTACGGCATATAATTTTTTTCCGGGTAAGTATCAGGGAGCGGAAACAATAATCCGGTACAAATTCATTCAGGATCTGCTTCTTAAAGTGGTAGTGAAAAATGCAGACAATGAATGGAAGCTGTTCTCTCATCGAATGGATGCCGTACTTACCCACAAAATTTGGGGTTATGTGATCTTTATTGGTCTTCTATTCCTGATTTTTCAATCCATTTTTGCCTGGGCTCAAGCGCCAATGGATTTGATCGATTCCCTCTTTGCCAATCTCAGCAACTCACTACGGGATGTGTTTCCGGAAGGCCCGTTTTTTGATTTAATTACCCAAGGCATCATTCCCGGAATGGGCGGCATCGGTATTTTCATTCCACAGATAGCCATACTCTTTGCTTTCATAGCCATTCTTGAAGAGTCTGGCTATATGTCGCGCGTTGTGTTTCTAATGGACAAAATCATGCGAAAATTTGGGATGAGTGGGAAGAGTGTAGTTCCTTTGATATCCGGATGGGCCTGTGCCATACCTGCTATTATGGCTACACGCACCATCGAAAACTGGAAGGACAGGCTCATCACCATTTTTGTCACACCCCTGATGAGTTGCTCAGCCAGGCTGCCCGTGTATGCCATCCTGGTGGCATTGATAATCCCGGATGATACCTTTTTTGGCTTTTTCAATTATCAGGGCATCGCGCTGATGGGCCTCTACCTGCTGGGATTTACAGCGGCAATTCTGACAGCGCTTGCTATGAAATGGGTGGTAAAAACCAAAGAACGTAGTTTTCTTATTATGGAATTGCCAACTTATCGCATGCCTAAATGGAGCAATGTGGGATTAACCATTGTAGAGAAGACAAAAATATTTGTATTGGAAGCCGGTAAAGTAATCCTGGCCATATCCATTATCCTTTGGTGGCTGGCCAGTTACGGGCCATCCACAGTAATGGAAAAAGCGGATGAAATTGTGGCTACTGAGATTGCTTCCGGAATAACTAAAGTTGAAGAAAAGGAAAGCAGATTGATGGCTTACAAGCTCGAGAATTCATACGCTGGAATTGTAGGGAAAGGGATCGAACCCGTCATTGCGCCATTAGGCTATGATTGGAAAATTGGTATCGCACTGATAACGAGTTTTGCAGCACGGGAGGTATTTGTAGGTACCATGGCAACCATCTACAGTGTAGGCAACACGGAAGATCAGACTACCATAAAAAGTCGGCTGCGCGCGGAAAAGAATCCGGACACCGGTGAACCTCGGTTCACGTTGGCCTCGGGCCTGTCACTATTGGTTTTTTATACATTTGCCATGCAATGCATGAGCACCCTGGCCATCGTCAAACGAGAAACCAAGGGATGGCGATGGCCAATTATTCAACTCATGTATATGACAGCCCTTGCCTACATTTCTGCGCTCATCGTTTTTCAAACGCTTTCATAAAAGGAATGCTTTCAAATGAGGTAATTCTGATTATCTTTATGTTTTACGACCTCAATGACTGAGTATAAAAACTACCACATGGGCATCTTATACCTGATGCACCTGCTTGTAAATGCCGATGGCGTAATTGAAAATAGTGAAAATGATGCCTTAAAAAGAGTCAAACGATTCGAGAAGATTCCTGAATCAACACTGATTGAATTCGAAAAATCCATACTCGACAAAAACGAAAAACAAATCTACCAGACCGGAATAGACTTCATTAATTTGTGTACGGATGATGAGAAGCTGAACGCGTTTGTACACCTGTACAAAATGTCTGAAGCTGACGGCAGGGTACATGTAAAAGAAGTAAGACTACTGTTATACTCCATCCGAATGGCAAAAATTGAATTTAATGAAGTAGTAGATAGGGCCAAAATGCTAAGCTACCTTTAGTTGGCCAAGACGATTTACTATTGAACCTTTACAATAATTGGTACTTTTGCGGCTCATGAAGCCATTCTATCACGAAAACTTCAGGTTAGGCATTCTGGGAGGTGGTCAGCTAGGCAGAATGCTCATACAATCGGGCATCGACTTCAACATCAATTTTTCAGTTCTCGATCCAGATGCGCAGGCGCCATGCCATACGCTTTGCGAGTTTACTCAGGGCAAGCTCACTGATTATGAAACGGTTGTTCAATTTGGCCAGTCTTGCGACCTCCTTACCATAGAAATTGAAAATGTAAATACGCAGGCGCTTGCTTTTCTGCAAAGTCAAGGCAAGAAGGTTTTTCCACAACCTCACCTTATCGAGTTAATTCAGGACAAACAGACGCAAAAGCAATTTTTCAAGGATCATCAAATTCCAACGGCCGATTTTGTATTGACACAAGATCTAAATGAAGTAAAAAAACACAGTACGTTTTTGCCGGCCGTCAACAAGCTGGGAAAAGAAGGCTATGACGGCAGGGGTGTTCAGGTTATTCGCCATGAGAATGATTTTGAAAAAGCATTTGATGCTCCGGGTTTGCTCGAAAAACTAATTGATTTCAAAAGTGAAATTGCCGTGATCGTGGCCAAAAATGAAGGTGGAGAAGTAACGACTTTCCCTCCGGTTGAAATGGTTTTTCATCCTGAAAAAAATCTGGTAGAATATCTTTTTGCACCCGCAAACATCTCTGGTGAGCTTCAAAAACAAGCGGATCGCATAGCCCGGCAACTAATTGATGCCCTTGGTCTGGTAGGGATTTTGGCAGTAGAAATGTTTGTAACAAAAGAAGGCAACCTATTGGTGAATGAAGTTGCCCCACGTCCTCATAACAGTGGTCATCATACGATTGAAGCAAACGAAACTTCACAATACGAGCAGCATCTGCGTGCCATTCTGAATCAACCGATGGGGAGTACCGCTATGCGATCTCCCTGCGCCATGGTGAACCTCCTTGGTGAAGAGGGCTATTCCGGACCTGCTCACTATAAGGGCATGAAAGAGGTACTGGCCCTGGAAGGTGCTCACGTCCATCTTTACGGTAAGAAAATCACCAAACCATTTAGAAAAATGGGGCATGTAACAATTGTGGACAAGGATGTGGAAAGTTTAAGGAAGAAAGCCAACTTTGTAAAAGACAACTTTAAAGTGATCGCATGAGCAAACCAATGGTAGGTATTATCATGGGAAGTAAATCAGACTTAAAAGTCATGAAAGAAGCCGCTGATATCCTGGAAGAATTTGGAATTCCCTATGAGATAACGATCGTATCAGCACATCGCACACCCGACCGGATGATAGAATATGGTAAGCAAGCGAGAAAAAAGGGGCTAAAGGTGATTGTAGCCGGAGCCGGCGGTGCCGCGCATTTGCCAGGCATGATCGCATCCATTACTTCTCTTCCTGTCGTAGGAGTTCCCATCAAATCATCCAATTCAATGGATGGCTGGGACTCGGTTTTATCCATACTGCAAATGCCTGGAGGTGTACCGGTTGCCACGGTTGCTCTAAATGGGGCAAAAAATGCAGGAATATTGGCTGCTCAAATCATTGGGTCACATGATTTGTTAGTAGGCAAGAGATTGGATAAATATAAAGATTCCCTAAAAAAAGGTGTAACTGATTCTGCCGATGAGATGGAAAAGGGGAATTGGCGCAAGGCCGAACATTAATCGGGAAGGAATTATATAAAATTTTGAGTACCTTTTCCGACTTATTCAAACAAACGGGGATGAAGCCGCGAGAAAAGGGTTGGCTAAAAAAATATCTCGACTTCCGAAAAGATCTGCTGGGTGACTTAACTTCAGAAAGCAAAAAGTCGTCTCATCCGGAACATTCCCTCTATAGAGTAATCCAACCTACCGGGCTCATGTACGGCCAGGCAGTAGAGGCTCTTAACCATCCGAACAAGGCCGATTGGGATGAAAAAGATAAAATGAAATTGCTGTTGGCAGAAAGTCTTATCAGCAGTTCGCTCTTGTTTCATGACAAACCGGTCAAAAATCCAGAAGAGCTCTCCGCCCTGATGGTAAAGACCCTGGAAAGCATCACTAATTTTTATAATCGCGTTTTTCCTGAATTGGCTACTGCCCATAAAGGTTTTTTTGGAAAAAAGAAGTCACCAATCGAGTTGGCCGAAATAATTCTGGATAAACGAATTGAACGTACCGCGGAGCACAGCGGCAGCTTCTGGACTCAGTTTTTTCATAATAGCTTACTCTTTCTCGATATTTTCATCTTTGGTCAATGGATTCATACCAACGCTGATCGTATTGTTTCGGATTTTTTCAAATACGAACGGGAAGAGCTTAGGTTTTCCGTAGTAAAGATAATAGCCGCAGCCGCTCACGCGAATACTAAAATTGAATTTGAGGAAAGAAAACTACTGGAATTCTTTCTGCAAAGCGCCGGACTGCCTCCTGACAGGAAGAGGGAAGCGGTAGTAATCTTTGAAAAGGGAATTGATCTTGATTCGATTAACCTACCCACCAACAATTCCTGGCTATTGAAAAAGTATTTTCTGGAAATGGCTATTCTTACCATCTGGGCTGATAAAAAGATAGAAGATTCAGAAAATGACTTTTTGAAAGAATTCTGTCACCGTCTTGATTTTAGCGAGGATGACCTTGAAAATAGCATGATTGCCATTGAGGGTTTTGTTTTAGAGCATTGGGAAGAATTGGGCCACCTTCAAAACAAAAAGGACTTCAACGAAGTAAGCGAACGGTTTATTAAAAGGCTATCCCGGCTGACTGAAACAAACAAAAGCAGAATTATTAGTGAGGTAAGAGAAAGCAAGAATCTTATGGAACTGTTGCGTAAAGCCAGAACAAGTGAGCTCAACGAAGAAGAGCGAAAACAGGTTCAGGAGTTAATGTTCATTGTGTTAAAAACGATTCCCACTTTTGTAATTATTTCCCTTCCTCAACGTTACCTCACCCTTCCGGTGTTGTTGAAAATTTTACCGGGCTCACTGTTTGCCGATAGCCTCGATGAGAACTGATTTACTGATTTAGTTCTTTTGATTTTATCTTCTTTGGAACAACAATTGAAAAAATAATCGACAGGGTAAGAGTCCCCAATATTACAGAAAAGGACAAGGTCACCGGCACATGCATGTCAAAGATTTCAAGCAGCATCTTTGCTCCAATGAAAAACAGAATAATGGATAATCCCTTTTGAAGCAGGTAAAACTTATCGATAATACCCGCGAGTAGGAAGAACATGGCTCTCAATCCAAGTACGGCAAAAATGTTTGATGTATAGATCAGGAACTCGTTTTGTGTAATGGCAAATGCTGCAGGAATAGAATCTACGGCAAAGATGAGATCCGTTGTTTCGATTAATACAATAACCAAAAACAAAGGTGTAAACATCAGCTTTGGTTTTGTAATAATGAATTTCCCTCCCTGATCATCGGAGGTCATCGGTAAATACTTCTTACAGAGCGTTAATATAGGATTTCTCTCCGGATCAATTTTTTCATCGCTGTCACCAAAATAAATTTTAATACCCGAATAGATAAGAAAAACCCCAAAAACATAGAGTAGCCAGTGAAGTTGAGCTATCAGAAGGGCGCCTACGAAAATAAAAACGCCTCGGAATACAACAGCCCCTAAAATTCCCCAAAAAAGTATGTTGTGATAATATTCTTCCTTTACAGCGAAGTGCTTAAGGATTAATAGAATTACAAAAATATTGTCAACCGAGAGGGCATATTCTGTCAGATAAGCGGAAAAATATTCGAGCGCAGCATCGGAGCCACTATCATCGTATCGATAAACCAGATACCCAAACGCTGTAGAAACTAATACCCAGAAAATAGATTGATACAGCGCGGATTTTGTTGAAATCTTGTGAGCTTTCCTGTTGAAAACGCCAAGATCAATCAACAAAAAAAGGATGATGACCACCGCAAATATGCCAAAGAGTATAGTCTCTGACTGACTCTGGTTTCTAAACAATGAGAATAAGAGCATCGTGGCCGTTATCGCTTTTTAGTTTAAAAAAGAGGTGACAAGTGCCCCATTTCTGGTCAATAATCGCCCCTTTTGAAGTTTCGTAGCTGCAAATATAAACTAATCCACAAAACTTACACGTGCGGTTGAATACACCCTTTTAGTAAAAGGAAACCCAATTAAATCCGTGTGATTTATCCTTATTCCTATCGGCAGGTGGCACAAACTCCCTGAATCAAAAGGTTTACCTCTGCGGCTTTAAACCCGTTTGGTAGAGCAATATCCGGGATCTCCACTTCATCCAGACAACTTGTTTGACCACAGGTTGTACACTTGAAATGAACATGGTCGTGGTGATGGCTTGAGTCAGAGCATAGACCGCTGCAAAGACCGTACTTTAGACCTCCGCTATCATCCAATATTTTATGAATGATGCCCTTATCAAGAAAAGTCTTAAGCGTGCGGTAGACGGTAACACGATCAAATGACAAGGATACTTCTTGTTCAATTGCTGAATAGGATAAGGCATGAGGATGCTTAAGAAATAAACCCAATATCGTGGTTCTGCTGGTGGTGGACCTCAGCTTACTTTCCTTTAAAATCTGTCCTTGCAAACGCCTCATCTTAAAAGAATTTCATTCATAACAAAGTAATATTAATACAGCAATTCCCGGTGGTTAGTTCAATGGTATTCTTAGCAGTCCAACTAATTATTCGAAAGTAATGGTGGCGCTTATTGCAAATCGCACACTGTCTTGTAAAACCATTTTTTGTACGCCTGCTATACTGTAATTACTTATGAGCCATCTGTCTTGAAAAACATCAAATTGCAAAATCAATTTTCTTCGCGTGAAGTAAAGTAAATTTTGCTCGTTTATCACAGCTTCAATTTTCCTCAATTTATCCGGTTCGTCCTGATAATAAATTTTTAGTTCTCTTATAGGCGCTTCCTTCTTTGCTGTGAGTACACGAACCGTAAGGTTGCTATGGGTATCTTTTATTCCCTGTGTTTCCACGTAAATGTCCGAATAGATAGGTTTATTAACCACGTCAATACTTCGGAATATTTCCAGTTCATTGGATAAAGTCAAACTGTCCGGTTGAAAAGTAGTCTGATCCTTCAGGCTATCCATACTGGCTTTCTTCATAATGAGAACTTTATGCTGGCTCAGGAAAGAAAGTTGCTCATCAATAATTCCGTTGATGTCAATATATTTATTGGAAGTTTGTTCATTCTGCTTGCATGAGATTAACAAAATCAAACTAATGGCAAGGGCTATAAATTTTTTCATCTCAACCTTCAATTAAGATATTGCCATTCATTTCTGCGGGAATAGGTATCCCCATTAAGGCGAGAATGGTAGGCGCCAGGTCACCGAGTTTTCCGTCTTTTACTTTACCGTAGTAATTGGCAGGGGCTATTATGCAGGGCACAAGATTAGTGGTATGTGCCGTATTGGGCGTACCATCTTCATTGATCATCATATCCGCATTACCATGATCGGCGATGATAATTACCGTATACCCATTTTTTAGTGCTGCCTCAGTGACAGCCTCATTGCATCGGTCCACCGTTTCACATGCTATGATACCCGCGCTAAAGACTCCGGTATGCCCTACCATATCCGGATTGGCAAAATTGAGGCAAATAAAGTCCGCGGTTTTTTGATTTAATTCGGGAATAATTTTGTCCCGAATATCATAAGCGCTCATCTCAGGCTTCAAGTCATAGGTAGCCACTTTTGGTGACGGGCAAAGTATCCGGGACTCCCCGGGAAAGGGATCTTCCCTGCCTCCGGAGAAAAAAAATGTGACATGTGGATATTTTTCCGTCTCTGCGATGCGAATTTGTTTCTTGCCAGCCTTTGAGATTACCTCACCAAGTGTGTTTGTCAAATTGTCTTTTTCAAAAATTACCATTATCCCAACGAATGATTCATCGTAGTTGGCCATAGTTACGTAATGCAGGGGCAAAGCCTTCATTCCATGTTCGGGATAGTCTTGCTGCGTGAGCGCCATCGTAATTTGGCGTCCTCGATCAGTTCTGAAATTGAAACAGATTACAACATCATTGGCCCCAATAGTTGCAAGCGGCACACCTGAATCATCAGTGACAATGATTGGTTTCAAAAATTCATCCGTAATTCCACTTTCGTACTGATCTTTAATAACCTCCTTAGGAATGCTGGTGTGCTGACCAATCCCATTTACCATTGCATCATAAGCCAGTTTAATCCGCTCCCATCTTTTATCCCTATCCATGGCAAAGTATCTGCCGGTAACACTGGCCAGTTGACCTGTAGTTTTTAGCATATGATCCTGAAGGTCTGTAATAAACTCCAGGCCTCCTTTTGGATCTGTGTCGCGTCCGTCTGTAAAGGCGTGTACAAATAGCTGTTTAATGCCATTATTCTTTCCGATGGTGCACATCGCCTTCAGATGATCAATATGTGAATGCACTCCGCCATCCGAAACCAAACCGATTAAATGTACCTTTTTGTCGTGTTGCCTTGCATATTGAAATGCCTCAAGCAAAACGGGGTTTTGGTCCAATTCTTTTTCCTGAACTGCTTTGTTGATTTTCACAAGATCCTGATAAACAATTCGCCCTGCCCCGATATTCATATGGCCAACTTCAGAATTTCCCATTTGGCCTTCAGGAAGTCCTACAGCCAGGCCTGAGGCCTCCAATTTGCTGTGAGTATATTTTTGATACAGAGAATTTATATAAGGTGTTCGGGCCTGATCGATCGCTGAAACTTCTTTGTTTGTGGCAATTCCCCAACCGTCCAAAATCATGAGCAAAACCTTATTCTCCATAGTTCATTAAGCTTCGCGCAAATATAACCTTACCAACAGGAAAATGCTTTAAATCATTCCAATTCCAACCTGAACAGATGTTAGCCTCTGGTTTGTCTGAATTAATTTTTGGTATGTCATTTAATGGCATAATTTTGGACAGTAAACCTTTTGAGATGAAGAATTGGAGCGCCAAAAGTGTAGTTTTTACCGTATTGCTTGTTCTTGCATTTGCAACGCAGCCTGCATTTGCTCAGGAAGCCATTTTTGGCCCTGTCAGTGATGTTATAAAAACTGGTAGCGCCAAAGAGATGTCGAAGCATCTAAATCAAAATGTAGAAATAAATATTGAAGGAAACGTTAATACCTACAGCAAGGCACAAGCAGAGTTTGTATTCCGCGATTTCTTCAAAAAGCATCCCCCCACCAGTTTTTCCATTGTTCACAAGGGCGCTTCCAAAGGCGGTCAGCAGTTTGCTATTGGCCGGTACGTAAGTAATAAGGATAGTTATAACGTACTGATGCTGGTCAAGGAATCTGGTGCTACCTACCTGGTTCATGAAATCAGTTTTGTAAAAGAATGACAAAACCTTTTTACCTCACTGATGAGGCGATTAACCGATTTATTTCAGCGGCCTTTGCAGAAGATATTGGTGAGGGTGATCATAGCACGTTAGCCGCTGTTCCTGCCCACCTGAATGCACGTGCCCGGTTGCTGGTCAAGTCTAATGGAATTATTGCAGGAGTAGCTGTGGCTCAAAAGATTTTTGAACACATTGATCCCTCTCTGGCAATCACATTAACTAATCAAGATGGAGACACTGTAACCACGGGAGATATAGTGCTCATCGTGGAAGGAAAAGCCAGATCCATACTCACCGCTGAACGTTTGGTACTGAACTGTATGCAGCGCATGAGTGGTATTGCAACATACACCCGCCAACTATGTAAAATTATTGAAGGCACGAAAGCCCAATTAATGGACACACGTAAAACCACTCCCAATTTCAGGTTGATGGAAAAGTGGGCCGTGCGAATTGGAGGAGCAGTAAATCATCGCTATGCATTGTATGACATGATTATGCTCAAGGATAATCATGTAGATATGGCTGGTGGCATTGACAAAGCGATACGCAACACAAAAAGATATCTTGCTGATCATAAGTTGAACCTACAAATTGAAGTGGAGACCCGTACACTGGAAGAAGTACAGGCGGTGCTGGAATCGGGAGGCGTGGATGTAATCATGCTTGACAATATGAGTGTGACGGAATTGAAAAAAGCGGTTGCATTGATCGATGGGCGATACAAAACAGAAGCCAGCGGAGGGATAACGGAAGCAACCTTAAGAGAGGTGGCAGAAACCGGTGTTGATTTTATTTCTGTGGGGGCCCTTACGCATTCTGTCAAAAGCCTTGATTTAAGTCTTAAAGTGTATTGAATAAATTTTTAAGCCTCGTATAAAGGGACTAATATTGCCGTCCGTTTTTAATCATCCACAATCATCATGATCGTAAAGACAAAAAACTACAGGTTAGAAAAGAAAGATTACATCCGGCTGGCTATGCGAAACATTTTGAAACAGCAGTGGTGGGTAGCCTTGATTGTAGTTGCCATTTGCCTTGGCTATGTTTGGATCCCTAGCATGTGGTGGTTTATCGGTGCCCTGGCAGGCACGGCCTTATACTTGTTATTCTGGTGGATCCAATTTTATGGAGTGACCCAACTGGAACAGGGTAAAATTCTGTTTGAAAGGCTCTCTTATGAAATCAACAGCCAACAGGTATTGATTAAACTAAATGCCAGGGAAGGAATGCCCATGAAATGGGATCAGATCAAGCGCGCCACCATTGGCAAAGATTACTTCCTACTGACTGTGAACAAAGCCCAATTGATTCATTTGCCTTTCAAAATATTCAACTCGGAAAACGAAAGGAAGTTCCTTACCAGCATCCTCAAAACCAAAGGCCTTTTAAAATAGCAAACAGCCAGGTTGATATTCTTGGAGGTAGTCGCCAACTTTGACAGGTGGAAAAGAAACGATTAACTCCGCAACAAGCTTTTCAAAAAATCTGTAACTATTGCGTTTACCAGGAGCGTTCTCATAAGGAAGTAAAGAACAAACTTTATGAGTATGGCTTGTGGAAAAACGAAGTGGAAGACTTGCTTTCTCAACTCATTACGGAAGGATTTCTTAATGAACAACGATTTGCCAATGCTTTTGCCGGTGGCAAGTTCAGGATAAAAAAGTGGGGACGACTAAAGATAAAACAAGAGTTGGAAGCCCACGGACTCACTCCAAAATGTATTCAAATTGGCTTAAATGAAATAGACGAACAGCATTATAACAGTACTCTCGAAAGGTTAATCAAAAAAAAATGGGCCGCAATGGCTGAGCCAAATGCATTCAAGAAAAAGGATAAAGTTGCGCGGTTCGTGATCGCGAAGGGTTATGAGGCAGATCTTGTTTGGGGATTATTGAAGCGAATGGGGCATTAAAATTGTATTCTTTCAGACAAAAGTATCTGTTCAGAGAACCGAAAGCTGTTAATCCTTCGTTAGTTGCATAAAATTGAGATTCAGATTCCCGGTACCTAATCTTTATTAGAACATGAAACCCTTAATCATGGTCTTTTTTGCGTTTTCTTCGACTCAATTCGTATTAGCGCAAGATACCTCAGTCAGGCTGAAATAATTTCAACATAAAAAAATCTGTTGCCATAGAAGGGTATGATCCGGTAAGTTACCATTCAAGCAAGCCCGCTGAAGGCAAATCAAGTCTCACTTATGATTACCAGGGAGTAATTTATTGGTTTTCAAGCCAATCCAATCTGAATCGGTTCAAAACAGATCCTGAAAAATACGAACCCGCGTATGGTGGATGGTGTGCTTTTGCCATGGGTGAAACCGGGGAAAAAGTAAAAATTGACCCTGAAACTTTTAAGATACTGGATGGTAAGCTATACCTGTTTTACAACTTTTGGGGAAATAATACGCTCACTGATTGGAATAAACACGAGAAAGTGCTTAAAGCCAAAGGGAACCAAAACTGGAAAAAATTCATTCAATAGGCTGATTATAAGAAGTTTGGATTTTGATTTTTAAAGTATATTTGGCGTTTGTTTATAAAAAATATGCAGCTTATAAAGGCATCCCATACGATCCTGTCTCAGTTGGCATCGGTTGTTAATCAGATAGAAGAAAAGGATTTTGTTACTTCTTGCCCATCGCTGGGTAATTCAACCGTTGGTCAGCACCTCAGGCATACACTTGAATTTTATTTGTGCCTGGAGGCTGGCTGTCAACAAGGCGTGGTAAACTACGATAAGCGTGCACACGACAAGCAGGTAGAAAGCGATAAGTATGTCGCCCAATCCACCATTATCAGAATTAAAGATTTTATTTCAAATCAGAAATCAGATTTTCCTCTTATATTGGAAGTCGGCTATGAACTCGATAGTGAAGAATGCATAGTCATGCAAACAAACTATTTTCGGGAGCTTACCTACAACATAGAGCATGCTGTACATCACATGGCTATCATGAAAATTGGAATCAGGGAGATAGCGCCCTATATCAACATTCCTTCAGATTTTGGTATCGCAGCATCTACCATTCGCTACAAGGAAGCTACCCTGGCAAAAGCGAACTAGCGACCAGGAATGCTTTTGCGAAAAATTATGAGAAGCAACTTCTTAATCAAATTAAGAAGTTGGGAATATTGGCCCTTTGGTATTGTTCAGGCACCGTTTTTTATCTATTGGATCTGGTTGTCTATCAAATCCCGGTCGTTACTTTTTTTCTCTGCCTCCAACCCTGGAATTCTTACCGGAGGGATGTTTGGAGAATCTAAATTTGATGTGCTTAATAAAATCCCCGCAGCGTACAAGCCACGAGCAACGCTGATTAATCATCCAGCTTCCTTGGATCAGGTTCAGCAAGAGATAAGAAATGCTGATTTCTATTTCCCTTTGATTTTCAAACCTGATCTGGGAGAAAGAGGATGGATGGTTAAGAAAATCCAAACGGACGAAGATATTTCCAACTACCTGAGCAAGGCTAAGTTTAATTTCATTATTCAGGAGTTTATTCAATTGCCTTTGGAATTCAGTGTCTTTTATCATCGTCATCCGAATGAAGACAACGGAAGGGTCACCTCTATCACCATGAAGCAAATGCTCACAGTAAGTGGAGATGGGATGCAAACACTTGAAGAATTAATCCTATCCAAAGATCGGGCAAAATTGCAGTGGGAAGTTTTAAAAAATACTTTCTCTTCTCAACTCCATGAGATTCCTCCAAAAGGAAAAGAAATTGAGTTGGTGTCCATTGGCAATCATTGCCTGGGCACAACTTTTATTAACAGGAATGATCTCATTACAGAAAAGCTATCCAACTCTTTTGATAAAATTTCTAAACAAGTAGAGGGATTCTTTTTTGGCCGTTATGATATTCGTGCAGCCTCTTTCGAAGATCTTGAAGATGGCAAAATTATGATAATGGAGCTCAACGGGTGTGGCGCGGAACCTTCTCATATCTATCAACCTGGAGCATCACTGCGAAAAGCACTCATAGACCTGTATATCCACTGGAAAACAATTTATGATATCAGTCGCGCCAACCACAAACGTGGAGTTGCTTATCTCCCGTTGGCTCAGGGCATAGAAATTTATAAACGTTTTAAAGCAGCTACCACGCTCTAATGGATATTATCTGGGTATTCCTCATAGGAGCATTTTTTAGTTTTATCGGTTCAATACCGCCTGGCACGCTTAATCTTTCTGTATTGCAATTGGGATTGGAAGGAAAAGTGAAGACTGCCTTACGCTTTGCTTTGGCTGTTGCGATAATTGAATATCCCTATACATGGATTGGCGTTCAATTTGAAAGCTGGATTACATCCACCCCGATGGTAATCGACAACTTTGAATTGATTACCGCCATAACCATGACAGCGATAGGGTTGCTCAACCTTTGGTCAGCCGAAAAGCCCACTAATTTTTCGGTTAAGTTCAATGAAAGTGGCTTTCGAAGAGGGTTAATTCTAAGTATTTTCAATCCCATGGCCATTCCTTTCTGGATTGGCGTTACCGCATACCTCAAAGCACAAGGTTGGATCAACCTGGATTCCGTTCTACTCCTTCACTGCTATATACTAGGCACCTCTGTTGGCGCTATGATACTGCTTGCACTTTTTGCGCTTCTGGCTAAAAGGCTGTCGGGATACGTACGTAATAATCGAATTGTAAAACGAGTACCTGGATTTACTTTGCTTATTCTGGGATTATATGCTTTTATCAAGTACCTGGCATAATTCCTTAAAATGGGCTTGCTAAGCCAACTTTTTTTACTTCGTTGTGCCGGAAGCAATCCACGAGATGATCATTTACCAGACCGCAAGCCTGCATATAAGCATACATCACCGTACTTCCCGCAAACTTAAAGCCTCTTTTGATCAGATCTTTGCTCAGCAAATCTGATTCTCGGGTCGTGGGAGGAATTTCCTTCAACGATTTCCATTGGTTTACAATGGGCTTGCCGTTTACAAATTGCCATAGGTAGTTGTCATACGATCCAAACTCCTTTTGCAGAGAGAGAAAAAGTTTCGCGTTCGTTACAGCGGCATTCACTTTTAATTTATTCCGCACAATGCCCGGATCTTGCAGTAATTTTTCAATTTTTTTTGTCGTGTACCGTGAAACTTTCTCAGGATCAAAATTGTCAAATGCTCTATGATAACCTTCCCTTTTCTTCAGGATGGTGGACCAGCTTAATCCAGCCTGCGCCCCTTCCAGAATAAGAAACTCAAAATGAACCCTATCGTCATGCACCGGTACACCCCACTCCTCATCATGATAGCGGATATACTGATCGAAACCTTTGCACCATGGGCATCTGAATTTTTCTTTCATTGTAATTGGATACAAGGTCGCAGGTTAATAATAAAAATCGTAACTTTCATTCAATATGAAAATGTGGTTGTGTGCTTTTCTTTGCTTATTTGTCATTGTCGCAAAAGCGCAGCAAAACAACCGCTTTCCTTTCAATACATCAAACCCAGTTTATCAAATCAATTCCGGAGAAGGCGAATTGTTGACCAGGAAGTATAATTTAAAGATGTATAAATACAGATTAACAAGTCCTCGGCTGGATCAATTTTCACCAACTGCTTCCGATCGAAGTTCATCATCCTATTGGACCAATGCCATTACCACGCAATCCTATGGGCGCGGTAAAGTAGGCACGTTTTATTATTGGGATGTTCAGGGCAACCTTCGCGATATGCGGGGGTTCATCGATATCGCCGGCAAAAATAAAAGGGGGCTCAAATTGGTTTTTCCCTGGCGTTAAATCAGCAAAAATAAACTGAAATATATGAAATCCATACTTACCATCATTTTGGGCTTTTCCATGGTCTCAATTTTTGCACAAAAGGCTGACTATGATAAGAAAATTAATGAATTGGGAATTGAGCTGATTGCACCAACCAAACCTATAGCGAACTATGTAAAAGCTGTGCGGTCTGGTAATCTTCTTTTCTTGTCTGGACATGGTCCAGGTAAAGCTGATGGTACTAGCATCACTGGAAAAGTAGGAGCAGACATGACTATTGAAGAGGGCTACGCGGCTGCTCGGCAAACTGCCATTTCTCTTCTTTCTACCCTGAACGCTGAATTGGGTAGCCTTAACAAAGTGAAGCGGGTGGTAAAAGTTTTGGGGATGGTGAATTGCACTCCGGATTTTACTGACCAACCCAAAGTTATAAACGGCTGCTCAGATTTGCTCGTAGCCGTATTTGGTGAAAACGGTAAACATGCCCGCTCTGCGGTAGGCATGAATGCGCTACCTGGCAACATTACCGTTGAAATTGAAATCATCGTTGAAGTTGAGTAAACTGCATACCCGTCGTACGGGTTAAATTCCTAATTGCTGCATTAAGATTTAAGTTTTATCTTACCTTGCAGGTGGATTTTTGCATTCATGTCAGAAAGTGTAGACACTCAGTTTGTTTTATTTGTAATTACCGCTATTGCCAGTATTTTGGTAATGGTATGTGCTGTAGTTATTTATATTCTCATTTTTCAAAAAAACGTATACAAAGGGCAAATTTTAAAACAACAACAAGAAATTGAGCATCAAAAGAAAATGCTGAAAGCCGCGTTAGAGGCTCAGGAAAATGAAATGAGACGGTTTGCAAAGGAATTACACGACAATATCGGAATGATGCTGATGACTTTGCGAATAAAAATTATGGACCACCCCGATGATCCAATACAAGAATTAAGAATGTTGGTTGATGAAACCCACGAGGCCATAAAAAAGATTTCATGGCACCTTATGCCTTCCACGCTTGATACGTTCGGCCTATTCCAGTCCATTCGGGAAATGTGTCAAAAGCGCTCGGCCAAACTGGATGTAGCCATTACTTGCCTGGAAGCGGGCAAGCATCAATCGCTTGACAAGGATCAGGAGCTCTTGATTTACCGGATTGTGCAGGAAACGGTAAACAATGCGCTACGGCATGCTCATCCCACGCATATTGAAGTGAATTTACAGTGGAATGAAAGATCATTAGCTCTGCAAGTTAAAGATGACGGCGTTGGATTTGATTTTCCTGCCACTAATAATAAAATTGATGGACGGCATGGACTGGGCTTATACAACCTGGAAAATAGGGTAAATTTGCTCAACGCCAATTTATCGTTTATGAAGAATAACCCTACCGGCTCAATTGTTTCAATAAATATTCCATTATCACCACATGAGCCGTATTAATATTTGCATTGTGGATGATCACAACCTGTTCAGGAAGGCCATGGTGCGCCTGCTTAAAACGTTCAAGCGAATTCAAGAGGTCACAGAAGCACAAAACGGGAAAGATCTTATAAAGCTATTGTCCAAACAAACTCCCGATGTCATCTTGCTTGATCTGGAAATGCCCGTGATGAATGGCGTTGAAACCGCTGAATTTGTCATACGCAAGTATCCCGATGTTAAACTAATTGTTCTTACACAGCATGATAGCGAGAAATACATACTCCACATGCTTGAGATGGGCGTGCATTCCTTCCTGCTTAAGAATGCCAACCCCGATGAATTGGAACGCGCTATCTATTCAGTTCATGACAAAGATTTTTACCACAATGATCTGATCTCATCGGTGATGAGAAAAAGCATTGCATTAAGGGCCGAGAAGCCTGTATTTTCCAAACTGGCAGAACTCAGTGACAGAGAAAAGGAAATTTTCAAACTTATTTGTGAAGAGCTCTCGTTAAAAGAAATTGGCCACAGACTCAACATCTCCGACAAAACCATTCATTCACATAAAGCGAATATTCAATCCAAATTAGGTGTAAAAAACACGGTTGGAATGATTAAATACGCCTATGAAAGCGGATTATTAAAATAATCCATCCTTTAAGATTATCCTGATATTCTTAGGAATATCCCTAAAGCTAAAATCCAAAAGAGTCAAAAACAGGTCAAAAAGACCAATTCACAGTTTTCAGCCAGCCCGGTACCGAAATGCCAAAAGAGATTGAATTCACTTTAGGGCATATTAGGATTAAATATTTTGGAGATGAATAAACACCCGAGGGTACTGGTGGTACATCGGCATGAGGCGAAGGCGAATGAAATTAAACAACAATTCAAGAGAGCGGGTTGGTTTGTCCATTTAGCGCATACTGGCCTTGATGGTTTACAAACAGCCAGAAGGGAGAGTTTCGGTTTGATCGTTTCGGCAGCTGATTTACCCATCCTCACCGGAATAGAAATGATAAGAGCTATGCGAAATTTTTCCTTCAATGTAGAGACGCCAGTTGTGTTTATCGAAATGGATAACGAAGAAAATTACGGTCACATTCTAAAGAAGATAAATGCTACTATTCATTCAATTGAAAAATTGGGTTGGGCACAACTCACCAATTCTTTTGAATCATCAAACCAAAGAGAAAAAAATCAATGAAAATCGAATTCAAAAAAAAATAATTTAGACACATTCAAGTAATGTACGCCGATATTCATTGTTATCCTGGTAAAGTTGCTTATGATTCGCTGGTCATGGCGCACGATGGACAAGACAAATTGCCAATGGATCCGTGGCAAATACCACAGTCTAATCTACGCGACCAGGTAAAAGCCAAACAGGCCGTTGAATACAGTCAATGTGATCTTGCCAAAAGCACACAAGCGCGTGTAAAATTGATGTTCGCTGCTTTGTATCCTATTGAGAAAGGATTTTTTTATGGAGTGAATGGTGGAAAAATTAATAAGCTGATGATTGGAGAATACTTTCGAAAACTTCACTTCGAAGGAGAATCAATGGCCCTGGATTGGCTTACAGGTCATCTTAAAAAACAACCTGGATTAGAGAATGTCAGGAAATCCGATCTACGTTTTTTCCAAAATCGTTATAGCCGATTGCCTTTAGAACGGGTTCTGTTTCTTCAAAATGGACACTACGACTATTTTGAAGAAGTTATCAGAGAATATAAATTTTACATCAGCAAATCGGGTGTAAAAGCCATTACCGGCGATAAAATTAAATTAGAACTTCGTGGCCCGCAACGAAACTGGGAGGGCACTTATCAACTAGCCCATCAAGGAAGCGATGTATTGTATCGCCTGCGGCCTGACAACGATGAGGTAATCATTGTTCTCACATTGGAAGGAATTCATTCCCTTGGGATCGGCAACCCGGAAGATGAGTTTCTCCGGATAGGTGAAAAACCACAGGATATCAGCATCGGAAGGCTTAAAAGTCGAATACGTCAATTAAAAGGAGAGGAAAGTCTGGAAGACACAACCCTGAAAAAATGGCTGCACACTCCTTTCTTTGTCACGTTCGCAGGTCACTTTAATAATACGTTATGCGGGCATGCTCATAGTTTCCCAACGCTGGCCAGGTATGTCTACGATCAGAAAAAGAATATGGATAAGGGTGTTTTGAAAAACACAGCCTACGGTGTAATGCTTGAGTTACTTGGTCTTGATGATGAGTTAATAGCAACAGACTCCAGGCGAATACTGATTGATGTAAAGCACATGAGTGCGGCTTCGCGCCAGGATTTTTACAAGCGCATTATCAGGGCGCACAATCGTAAACCTGAAAATGTTTTATCAAAAATTCCGGTAATAGCCAGCCATGTGGGGTACTCCGGAATCGACAGCCTGGAAACGCTGATTCAGAATGCATACCGAGGCAAAGAGGTGGACGATTTTCAAGTAAAACGATTCAAAGCATGGAATATAAACCTTTGCGATGAAGACATTATTGAGATCCATGATAGCCGGGGTTTGCTAGGTATCGCTCTGGATCAGCATTTGCTTGGGTTTTATCAAAGTTCATGGCTGTCGAACCTCGCTATTCCTTACGTTGAGCGCAAAAGAGCAAGAAATCTGCTGGCTCGCACCCTGGAGCAATTTATCCATGTGCCCTTTGATTACCATTTGCCCGAACCCATGAAAATTTGGGATATTCTTTGCCTGGGTACAGGATTTGATGGCCCGAATAATCCAATGAATGGTTACGCAACCGTATTGGAAATGCATAAACTGGAAGATGACCTTGTAGAAATACTGTACAAAATGAAACGGGAAAGACCAAAATGGTTTGGAAATCAGTCACCGGAGAGTTTAGCCAGAAAAATATGCTTTGAAAATGCTTATGACTTTGTTGTTAAACACTATCGTTAGCGTGTTGAAATAAGAAAATTCAAACATTGACCCAGGAGTCTTATGAAAGTACCTTTGAAAATTCTGATACTTGAGAACAAGGAAGATGATTCACAACAGGTACAACTCATATTGAAAAAAAGGAAAATTTCATTCACCATGCATCGGGTTCATGGCAAAGATGAATATATACAGGGCCTTAAAGATTTCAAGCCGGATATTATTTTATCAAACCACATGCTTCCCCAGTTCAATGCGATGGAAGCGCTACACATTTGTCAGCGCATCGGAATCACAATCCCTTTTATTTTGGTTACAGATGCTGTATCCGAAGAGTTTGCTGTAACCTGCCTGAAGAATGGGGCTGATAACTATGTATTAAAAGGAAACCTAAGCAGATTACCCTCAGCCATCGCCAACGCTTTACAACAAAAAGAAGATGAAAAAAACAGAAAACTTGCTGAAAGATCTTTGCACAAGCAAAATCAGATGCTGATAAAAGTGAATCAGGAACTTGATAAGTTCGTTTATAGTACATCACATAACCTGCGCTCACCGCTGATGTCAATTCTTGGACTATTGAATATCTCCCGTAAGGAGGTGCAGAACATTGATATCAGCAGAATGACAGATTACTTCAACATGATGGAAGAAAGCATCAATAAACTGGATAACACGCTCAAAGAGATCGTAGATTATTCAAAAAACTCCAGAATAGAAGTTAAAATTGATAAGGTTAATCTTGATAGCCTATTAAAAAATTGTATCAATCAACTTAAATACCTTGATGGCGCAGATCAGTTATTGATCGATATCACATTTGATGGCTCCCAAACAATTCGATGTGATGCTTATAGACTGAATATTATATTTACCAATCTGATTTCAAATTCAATTAGTTTTCGGGATGTCAATAAAGATAAAAACAAACTGACCATTTCCGTTCACACAACCTCCTCCAAAACTACCATTAGGCTTAAAGACAATGGTATCGGAATTGTGCAAGACTACATAGACAAAGTTTTTGAAATGTTTTACAGAGCTTCTGAAAAAAGTAATGGCTCAGGTCTGGGTTTATACATTGTAAAAGAAACCGTTGATCGACTCCTTGGAAAAATTTCTATTGATTCAACCATTGGCGTTGGCACTACAGTAGATGTTGAAATGCCATATGGATACAAACGTCAATAAACAAAATCACCAACATTGGGTTAGTGGTAAACTATTTTTTCTTACAACCTTAAAAATCATTTAAAGTATTACTTCAATTCATTTATGCTCATTCACGCACAGTAGGAAAGTGCAAATTGCAAAAACAGTGAAGATATTACTCCTGTGTTGTTTTTCCGTTAATAGCCTCCGCACAACTTGAACTTCATGTGGATAATTTCCGTTATTAGCAGTATTAACCACTACATTAAAATGAAAAGTTTACCCAAAATCGCCATCCAGGCGTCATTGGATGAGCTTGACGGACTTCAGGCCGAGCAAGTACTCCTTTACATTAAAGGATTGCTCAACAAACCTCGTAGAAATCGAGATTACTACGAGTTGAAACAGGAAGCTTTGAAGGAAATACGTCAGGCACTTGACATGGAGAGAAGGCCAGAACTACAGCCTTAAAGCCACTCTTCAGGACTTCAAGCCAGGTATTGTTCAATACCTGAATGTAACCTACTCCCTAATCCAAATGTGTTAAGTTAATATTACCTCAGGAATATCTGATTACCCGGGCATTTTGCATCAGGCTCGCGACTTTACAAGAAATTGTTCTAAATCTTTAAGCATTAAAATACCTTCATAATAAGCCTTACCGAATATAACGGCATACAACCCCAAATCATCCAGCTTTTTAATATCATCAACACCGCGCACTCCACCGCTGGCAAGAATCTGAAGATCAGGAAATTTTTTGCGCATATCCTGATAGTATGAAAATGCTGGCCCTTCCAATACACCATCTCTGGATACATCTGTTGATTTAACGTATTTTAGGCCATCCTCGTAAAACTGCTGGATGTGTTCATACAACGTGGTCTCAGATTTTTTTAGCCAACTGCGAAAAGCAATCCGCTTGGTCTGCATATCTGTAACATCAGCACCAAGTGTAACTTTTTCCCTACCATATGATACAAGCCAGGATGAGAACAACTGCGGATTGGTAACAGCTACACTTGCCACGGTAACATGATATGCACCATACTCAAATGCTTTACCGATGTCGCCATCTGTAGAAACACCTCCGGTAAAGTCGATTTTTAGGTTGGTGTAGGCAGCGATGGCCTCCAGCACATGGTAGTTTTTGGGAGACCCTTTTTCTGCTCCATCCAAATCCACCAAGTGGATAATTTCAATGCCACTATCCTCAAATCGCTTAGACAGATCCAACGGGTTCTCATCATATGCCTTTTCGCTGGAAGGATCGCCCTTCCTCATTTTTACAACTTTTCCCCCACGAATTGCAATTGATGGTATTACCTGAATCATTTAAGCTCCACTTTTAGAGATTTATTTTGTCCAAAAAAGTAAGATACAACCTCGTTTTCAAAAATTCACTAAATCTTTCAGATTTCAGATTAGGTGGCAATAAAATTGCTTTTACCTTTAATAACTAAAATTGAGCGTATGATCCGGCTTCTACACATACTTTCTCTGTTTGCGCTTGTTTCAATCCATTGCAATGCTCAATCGAAGTTGCGCAAGCTCCCATCCAATATCAACCATCCGGCCATTAATGTCACCTCACCATTCATTAGCCTGGATGGCAATACACTGGTATTCATTTCTGACAATTCCGACGACAACCTTCCAACGATGTTTTATACTACAAAAAGGGATGCTGTAAACTGGAACGACCCGGTAATGATGCCTCGTACGGTAAACAACAGGCTTAATTTCCTAAATGGTTTTGCCCCTTCGGCCGATGGCAAGACCTTGTACCTATCCAGTTTAAAGTCAGGTGGCTTGGGTGGTTTTGATATTGTAGTAAGTCAGCTAAAAGGAACGGTCTGGAGCGAACCTGCAAATCTGGGTTTGCCGATCAACTCACTCGGTCATGAAGCTTGCCCGTCGCTCACCGCTGATGAATCGACTTTGTATTTCATGCGATGCGAAAAAATGGATCAAAAGACCGCATCGGAATGTAAACTGATGGTTTCTAAAAAATCAAGATTGGGAAGATGGGAAGAACCAGAAGAATTGCCCGCATTTATCAATACCGGAAATTCTCAAGCACCGAGAATTCTTGGTGATGGGGAGACGCTGATTTTTTCCTCCGATAAATTTCCGGAGAATAAAGGAGGGATGGACCTCTATATGACACGCTTTGCCGGTAACCAGTGGAGTCAGCCGGTGCCCCTTACTTTTGCCAATTCGACACGGCATGATCAATATGTGAGTGCCTCTTCGCTCGGCAGGTACCTGCTCAAAGATCAACCCGGCGCCAGAGCAACAGAAATTGTGGAAATCCTTTTTCCTCCAGACGTTAAACCAAAAGCGTCCCTAAAGATTGAAGGGTCTATTACCGGTTTGGAAAATCTTTCATCACCTTATATCGCTGTCTTTGATCTGAAGAATCAAAACCGGGTCTTTAACGGGCGGCCAGAAAAGAACGGAGCCTTTACTCTTTTTCTCAAAGAAGGCACCATTTACGATCTCGCCATAGAACCTGAAAAGGAAACGTTCACTTTCTATTCCAAGAAATATGACCTTACTACTAATCCAATTCCTCAATTGGATAGAGTTGAGGCATCCATAGTGCCGATTTCTATAGGTACACAAATGGATTTAGCAATTGCTTTTGAACCGTATGCCACTGCAACAACATCTTACTCAGCCCAGGAATTGAAAAGAGTAGCTCGGATGGTAAAGGGAAATCCTGATTTTAAGTTTCAACTTGATGTGGTCCTTCACGGCTATCAACAGGATTCGGTACAATCATCGCCAGACCTAACTGAAGTGATCGTTGATACCCTCCGCTTCAACGTGGAGAAACAAATTCCCGATACGGTAAAATTAGATTCCTTGCTGGCAGAACTAAATAAAATTGATTCCCTTGAAAATATAAATTCCGATTCAATTCAGGCAAGTGTGTATGCCCTGCGCAGGAGCCAACTGGATTCAGTTCGAAACACAGCTTTTATTACAATACAAATTGATTCCATAGCTATAAAAAGAACCTTTCACAATGACCGGACGGCTACACAGGCCGGGGAAATAATAGCTCAGCTAACAAAAGAAGGGATTTCAAGTGCTAACATCAACTATACCACCAATGCACTAAAGGAACCTATTGTCGAAAACAGAAAAACCGTAGTGCGGTTGAAGGTGATCAAGTGATTATTCTGCGATAGCGATCGGTACCACTACCACCGTTTTATCCCAAAGCAAAATCAATTCAATGTCTTCGCCAAAGCGCTCAATAGAGATGGTAAATTGCTCAAACTCTTTGTCTTGAGTATGGGCAGGTACTTCCACGGTTACTACATCATTGGCAGGATTCCGATTTGACTCCCCGTTGAAATCAACACCCCATTGGCCTGATTCGCTGTTAAAAATGATTTTCCAGTTCTGTTCACCTGGTACTGCCCAGAGTGAGTAGGAGCCCTCTTTAAGTTTTTGGCCTTTGATTAATATATCCTTATTCGTTTCAAAAACCGTTGCTTCATTCGCCCCGGTCCGCCAAACTTTGTTGTAAGGAACGAGGGCTTCATTTACTTCATCCCCGAATATTAATCTGTCTTTTTTAAATGGTCTGCTATAAAATACAAGGAGCTGGACGCCATCTTGATTGTACTCTGTATTCGCTTCCGGGCTAAATGATTTAGTGTAATAGAAACGAATAAACGCAAGCACTGCGATGATGATAAGGAAAAATATACCGGTTACGATGAGGAACTTTTTCATGGGTTCATTTTTTTGGTATCCGATAAAGTGCAAATGCCATACCTACTACCTATTGAAATTATAACTGAATCGCATTGGGAATGGTTGCAGGATTAACTTTTTTTTGCCTAAAAGGAGGATTTCCAACAATGTCATCTAAATTTACCCTTGAAAAGTAATAATAATATGTCAGCAATTTCAGTTGTAATCGCCCTTTTTGTACTAGCCATCATCTCTCCCTGGATCTTTCCCAATAAGATGGTTAGCAAGAATGAGCATGATGTAAAGCACTAAATTAATTCAGAAAGGGCCCAGCCTATAATGAATGTGTGCGTCTTTTGTGGGTCCAGCATGGGTATTAATCCCCTATACCGGGAGGCAATCCGGTCTTTTGGTAAAGCTTTAGTAGAATTGAATTGTACACTCGTCTATGGAGGTGGCAATATTGGTCTTATGGGCATTCTGGCTGATGAAGTCTTAGCGGGAGGCGGTCGCGTCATTGGTGTAATTCCAGATTTTCTGATGAAGAAAGAAGTGGGCCATAAGGGTCTTACGCAACTGGAAATTGTGAATAGCATGCACGAAAGAAAAAAACGGATGGCTGATCTCTCGGATGCATTTGTTGCATTACCTGGTGGATGGGGTACTTTAGATGAATTGGCTGAGATTTTGACCTGGCGGCAGCTTAAGCTGATCGACAAGCCAATTGGGCTGCTAAACATCAACTCATTCTTTACTCCACTCACAGATCAAATGAATAGAATGGTTGAAGAAGGCTTTCTTCAAAAAGAGCACATGGATGACTTTATTATTGAAAAAATACCCCAAAATCTACTAGCTAAATTGAGCAAGCATACCGCCTAGAAAGGATGTCTTTCTTGTATTTTTGAATAGCTTTAAGAGCCTTACCGGTGATTATGCGCAAAAGTATATTCTCCTATTCGCTACTTCTTTTTGCCACCGTATGTTTTGGGCAACATTATGGTTTCAAAATAGAAGGAGGGCGAAACAAAGTAGTAATTCCTGTTGAAATCTTGAATAATATGATTGTGGTGCCGGTGGTCCTCAACAATCAGATACCGCTTAAATTTATACTTGATACCGGGGTACGGACCACCGTGTTAACTCAAAAAACTTTCAGCGACATTCTGGGGCTCAAATATTCTAAGGAAATTACAATTTCGGGGCCCGGGAAGGAAAAAATGATCGAAGCTTTTGTAACCGATAATGTTACGCTCGATTTGCCGGGCATTAAAGGCACTGGCCACTCTATGCTGGTACTCCAAAAAGATTATCTTGAGCTTCGCAACTACCTTGGCGAAGAGGTTCACGGCATTTTGGGCTATGAATTGTTTAGCCGGTTTATTGTTCATATGAACTACGATCGGAAAAGAATAACCCTCTATCTGCCAGAGCGTTTCAAGAGAAAGAGGGGCTATCAACTTCTACCCATCAAAGTAGAAGACACCAAACCCTTTCTACAAGTAAAAACCAGAATAACTGAAACCGTAACCATGGATGCCCGATTTCTAATGGATACAGGCGCAAGCCACGGCCTGATCCTTGAGCCTGAAACCGATGACCGAATCACGATTCCCGAAAAAAATCTTAACACCGTGATAGGCCGTGGTTTGGGCGGGGCTATTGCAGGCAAGATCGGCCGAATCAAATCGCTTGAGTTGGGCAAATACAAAATCAATAACATCATTGCCAATTTTCCTGATCCCAACAGTTATACGGATACGTTGTTTTCCAAGTCTACCATCTATCGAAATGGCGCAATAGGAGGTGAAATTCTAAGCCGATTTAATGTCATCTACAATTTCCCTAGTGAAGAGGTTTATATTAAAAAGAATTCAAGTTATAGAAAGGACTTCAATTACGACATGAGCGGAATAACGGTAAAGGCTATTGGCGCCAGACTTCGGGCCTATCAGATTACCAACTTAAGAAAGGACTCTCCCGGAGATCTAGTAGGACTTCAGGTTGGAGATCAAATCATAGCGGTAAATGGGACCATGGTATTCAGTCTCGACCTGAATAGCGTAAACGGATATTTCAATTCCAAGGCCGGAAAACGCGTTTCTGTGGATGTTGAAAGGGATGGCAAACGATTGAAGTTTGACTTCCGGCTCGTGGATCAGATTTGATAGGCTTTCTTTGCCAGTCTTTTGATTTGTCCTTTCCTTTTTTCAAACGCCTTGTGCAAATAGAGTTGTGTTCTCCTGAATTTTAGGGAGTTGGAAAGCGCTGTATACAGCGATTCCCCATTTATATTCTCTTTGAGGATATAATCCATTACACCGATGCTAAAAACTTCCTCGTAGTTAGAATTTTTTAATACAGCAATCGGTATATTCCTTGTTTTGCGATCATGCGTCAACAACTTCACTGCATTCTTCAACTCAGCTTTTCCGATATTATCATCTATAAGAATAAAATTAGGACGAAACCGAACCAGGCGTTCTACAACGGTTTTAATATCGAATGCTATTTCAGTAAAAATTCTTCTGCCCGGTGCATTTCGGATACTTTCGAATATTTTACTGAGTTCAATCGGATTGTTACCAATCAACAAAACATTCAACTCTTCAAATCGCTTACTTTTTATCCCTGTTTGCATAGCCATTAACTAAGACTCTTTTTATATCGGATGGTTTACTTACGGTAACCATTTTACGCAAAGTTTATAACGTTGAAAATCAAAAAAGAATTAAACTACTGTCAACATATTTTCCACAACTTGGTTTTTATACCATAACTTGAGCTTTTTAGTGAAAAATGTCACGATCATAGGGGGAGGATTGTCTGGATTGATAACATCAATCCAACTGATTCGTGCCGGGATACCTGTACAATTGTTCGAAAAAAAAGTCTACCCCTTTCATCGGGTATGTGGAGAGTATGTCTCTAACGAAACAGTTCCGTTTCTTAAATCTTTGGATTTATTCCCTTCAGAATTGAGTCCGGCTTCCATCAATCAGCTTCAATTAACTTCCGTCAATGGAAAGTCAGCCTACATTTCACTTGACATGGGTGGCTTTGGGATAAGCCGGTATGCTTTTGACTTCTGGTTGCATACCATTGCATTGAATGAAGGCGTGAAAATTTATACCGCTACTGAAATTTCGGATGTTACCCACTGCGAAAATGAATTTGAAATCACCTCCCTCCACAATAAATTCATAACGGATGTGGTGATTGGCTCGTTTGGCAAGCGCTCTAAAATTGACATCAATCTGAATCGCTCATTTGTTAAAAAGCGATCACCTTACGTTGGCATCAAATATCACCTGAGATATGATCACCCCGAAAACCGGATCGCTTTACACAATTTCAAAGACGGCTATTGTGGAATCAGCCAGGTAGAAAATGGCGTTTCCAATCTTTGCTACCTTAGCCATCGGAGCAACCTGAAAAAGGCTGGAAGCATTAAAAAGATGGAGGACGAAATCCTATCTGAAAATCCCTTTCTGAAAGACATTTTTACCAATGCCACTTTTTTATTTGATCAACCTGAGACGATCAATGAGATTTCATTTGAAACTAAAAAGCCGGTTGAAAATCACATACTGATGACTGGTGACGCAGCCGGAATGATAACTCCATTATGTGGAAATGGAATGGCCATGGCTATTCATTCCTCGAAGCTTCTTGCGGAATTGATTATACCCTTTTGCAAGGATCAAAATGCTTCAAGAAATCAACTGGAACAACAGTATACTGAGGAATGGAATAAGCTCTTTGCTCGCAGACTTTGGATTGGCCGTCAAATGCAAAAACTTTTTGGAGGTACTGCATCTTCCAATGCCGCTGTACTACTTGCCTCCGGCGCAAAACCCATTGCAAACTATTTGGTGTCAAAAACGCATGGTAGTGCCTTCTGAAAGATTCTAAAATCCTCCCCGAATCGCCTGAATAACCTGGCTGGAATCAAGAAATAAGTAAATAAAAAAAGCATTGAGACAAAGGGATGAAATTAAGTTAAGCAACATCGTTCTGCTGTAATTCGCCTTTGAATCATCTTTGTGCACAGCGCTGAACCAAATAGCAAAATAGATCAATACAGGAGCAAGCGCACCAACAAATGCTATGGCATATTTGGCTTGATAATATGTGACAAAAAACCACACAAATGCGGCTGATGCCATGGTGAATACGATGGCTGTAAAAATAAAAGTTCCTCTGACTCCTAGCGTTAAACTCAGCGTGTTGTCGCCTCGCTTGGCATCTTCTTCATGCTGATAAACCTGCGTCATGGGATAATTACCCCATAGCATAAGGCTGGTCAGTATCCCGGCAAATAGCACCTGAGGTTTTGTTAACGCACTTATTCCTAATGCGTTGATGCCTTCATAGCACATGAGCAGGGTAAAGAATCCCTGAAAAAATCCAGCTATTACCCACCCCATAATGGGATACTTTTTGAGCCTGACCAAAGGATGGCTGTACGCCTTGGATACCAGACCATAGACCAGGAGCATGGTAGCAAAAAGTAAGCTAATCTTTAGTCCAAGTAAAATGGCTAAGCCATCAAAGACTAATGAAAGGAAGTATAAACCCTTGTTTACAGGAGGAGGATACTTCAACCCGCCAATACTTTTTACGTCTTTGTCAAAATAGCTGTTGAATCCATTGCTAGCCGGGTAAAGCAACACATGTATAATTAAAAATGACCAGATTATTCTTGGTTCTGTAAAGTTGGGTGAGATTCCCAACGCAAAAAAATAAACGGGCATCAGAAAAAAAGAAAAGGGAATGCGAAGATGAAGCCATGTGCTGGAGGAAAACATACGTTGAAACTATTTTAACCAAGTTAGCTTTTTTTGGTTTATATTGATCAGATGAGCTTTATCACAGCAATTGGAACAGCCACTCCGCCTTATAAATTCAGCCAGCAACAGATTGCTGATTTTATGGTTCGTGCCATGGCCCTCAATGAGGATGAGGCTCATCAGCTCAGAGTTTTGTATCGTGCCAGCGGCATTGAATCGCGTTATTCTGTTTTAGAAGATTATGGCTCAGCCGAGTCATTTAGTTTTTATGCGAACAATGAAAATCTTGATCCTTTCCCCGGCACAAAAGAACGGATGACGCTATTCGCAGAAAAATCTGTCGCCCTGAGCAAGCAGGCAGTAGAAAACTGCTTCGATCAAATTCCTCGATTCGATCCAAAGGAAATTACCCATTTAATTGTAGTTAGCTGCACGGGTATGTTTGCTCCCGGTCTTGATGTAGAACTTACCCATGCGCTTGGTTTATCTTCCAACGTAATTCGAACGAGTATAAATTTTATGGGGTGTTATGCCGCTTTCAATGCCTTAAGGGTAGCCAGTTCTTTTTGTTCGGAGCACCCACAATCCAAAGTACTTGTGGTTTGTACTGAGCTCTGCAGCATTCATTTTCAAAAGCAAAATACAGAAGACAATATTTTGGCCAATGCGCTGTTTGCTGATGGGTCGGCTGCGCTGCTCATTGAAACTCAACCAAGAAACGAAATAAACCTATCCATTGGTAATTTTTTTTGTGAGCTGGCCGTGGTGGGCAAGCAAGAAATGGCATGGACAATTGGTGACCGTGGATTTGAAATGAAACTTTCATCCTATGTGCCCGAAACCATCCGTATAGGAATAAAAAAATTGACACAATCTCTCTTATCAGTCAATAAAATTTCCTTGTCGGAAATAGATTATTTTGCCATTCACCCGGGTGGTAGAAGAATACTGGAAGCCATTGAAGAGGAGTTGGCTCTTACCAAAGAAAATAACAGGTTTTCCTACGCTGTAATGAAGAAATATGGCAATATGTCATCGCCAACCGTGCTATTTGTCCTTCATGAAATTTTTCAAAAACTCTCCTCAGGGGACGATGGTAAAAAAATTCTAAGTTTTGGATTCGGGCCCGGGCTCACATTGGACAGCCTGATCCTTACCGTTGAACGTAGAGCCGGTCGATGAATTCTCGCTTTTCATATCGTTCCAGGCAAATCGAGATCATGGACAACCTGGAAGCAGGGGGGGAAGTACTACACCAAACATTAAGGGAGCTTGAGATCATCAACCGATTGCTGGGTGGAAATGCCGTAACCCTGGATGGTATCCGGCAATTGCTTAAAAATGAAAATGTAAAGGAGATTTCCATTGCCGATATTGGATGTGGGGGAGGAGACATGTTGATGCAAATTGCTGCTTGGGGAAAGAATGAAGGAATATCACTTAGGTTAATTGGTATAGATGCTAATCCGCATGTTATTGAGTTTGCAAAAAGGCGATGTGCCGGCTATTCCAACATTACCTTCCTTACGCAAAATATTTATACTCCAGACTTTCAAAACAACGAATACGATATAGTCATTGCCACACTATTCATTCACCACTTTTCCGATAAACAGGTAGCAGAACTTTTTCAATCTTTATATCGTCATTGCCGGGTGGGAATTGTCATTAATGACCTTCACCGACATTGGTTTGCCTATTATTCCATAATGGCAATTACCCGACTATTTTCAAAATCTGCAATGGTACGATTCGATGCGCCTGTTTCCGTGCTTCGCGCATTTAGCCGGTCAGAATTGGTTTCGATACTCCGGTCAGCCGGTTTAAAAGATTATTTTTTAAAGTGGAAATGGGCTTTTCGCTGGCAATTAATCATCCCTTCAAGTCTGGCATAATTTTTCGTACTTTTATATTACCATTCTAAGTAAGTCATGAAAAATTTCAACATCCTTTTAATTGCAGGAATAGCCCTTCTTGGTTCCTGTGCATCTGGTCCGCTTGGTAAAAAAGTAAAGGAACCATTTCGCGGCAGCGCCTATGAGTCTACTAATCGTTTCTTCCGCGGAACCGGGAAAGGTGAAAGTTCACAAGACAATATTGCCTTGGGCAAAGCCGATATTGCTGCTAAAGCTCAACTCGCAGGACAAGTAAATACGACAATGAAACAAGTTGCCGATCAATATCTTGGGCAAACTGAAAATGAGCGGGCAGCGGACGTAGCCGATAAATTTCAAAGCCTGGTAAGGCAGGTGATGAATACGCAAATGGCTGATCTGCGAAAGATTGGTCAGGAGAAGTTTTACAATGACAAAACACAGAGCTATACGGTTTTTATAGCCTACGAAATTAAGAAAAACGCGATGTTCCGTTTTATGAAAAAGCAAGCTAAAACGGATCAAACCATTGATGAACGCCAGATGGAGGTAATCGATAAAATTCTGGATGAGCAAATCAAGCTTGCTGACGAGGAAGACGATAATTAGTCGTTCACCAAGTCTTTTCTAACCTATTTTGCTTCTGTCATCCGTTCGGCACTTTCAGCCATTTTTAGCTGTTCGATAAACCCTTCAATCTCACCATTCATAATGGCCGGCAGGTTATGCTGGGTATAATTAATCCGGTGGTCAGTAACACGACTTTGAGGATAGTTGTAGGTACGTATTTTCTCCGACCGATCTCCGCTTCTTACCTGCGATTTGCGCGATGCCCCAATTTCAGCATTCTGTTTTTCTACTTCCATTTCATAAAGTTTGGAGCGAAGTATTTGAAGTGCCCGCTCCCGATTGCCATGCTGAGACCTTTCCACCTGGCAAGTCACTACAATTCCCGTTGGTTTGTGGGTGAGCTGTACCTTCGTTTCTACCTTATTCACGTTTTGTCCTCCGGCACCGCTTGAGCGGGCAGTCTGAAATTCCAGGTCCGCTGGATTTAGTTCTATATCTACCTCCTCCGCTTCAGGAAGAACAACGACAGAAGCAGCCGAAGTATGAACCCTTCCCTGCTGTTCTGTTTCCGGTACCCGTTGCACACGATGAACCCCGGATTCAAATTTGAATATCCCAAATACAGCCTCCCCTTCGATAGCGCTTATTACCTCTTTATATCCACCTGCCGTACCTTCCGTTACATCCATCACCACAAGTTTAAAACCCCGGCGGTCACAAAAGCGCTGATACATTCGAAATAAATCACCTGCAAAAATAGCGGCCTCATCTCCTCCCGTGCCTGCCCTGATCTCAAGAATACAATTCTTAAAATCATTGGGATCCTTTGGCATCAACTGAAGTTTTATTTCTTCCTCCAGCGTATCTCTCTTTGGGGCCAGCTCTTCCAACTCCATTTTGGCCATTTCCCTCAAATCAGGGTCCTTTTCCTTTTCCAAAACCTCTTTGGCAAACTTAAGGGCATTCAAAATCTTTTGGTAGGCATTATACTTAATCACAATCTTCTCAAGATCACGGTACTCCTTACTCAACTGGGCGAATTTCTTTTGATCCTTGGCCGATTCGGGTTGCATCAATAGCTGACCTATTTCTTCAAATCGGTTCTTTATTTCCTCTAATTTTCTGATCATAATTAAAAATGCCGGGCAAAGTTAATAATTGGCAATGACCTCGCCTATTGACCTCCAATGTTTGAGTATGAGGCCATGTTGGCTAAATTTGTTTTTAATCCAAAGGCGCATGAAATACTTGCTATTGATTCTCACATTCCTGATTGCCGCATGTCAAGGTAAATTAACCGAGGAACAGAAAAAGGAGATGAGAGATGGCATGATTGCCAACCGGATAAAAAAAATATCGGAAGCTGAAATCATTGACGCTGCTTTTAGTTTTGGGCGAGCTATAGCAAGTGAGATACATCCCAAAATAGATCAAGCCAAAATCGATGATTTGCAACAAACGTATCATGTAAAAATATATCCTCTGCAGGCAGGTGACTCGTTGCTTCTGCAAATTGAAAAACAACTCATTGATGCTTACACCTCAGGAAACAGTTTGGAGCTGACGGATAACATTCAAAAAGTGGGTAGTGATTCCTTGCTGTATACTTTACCGGTAATGGATACCCTATCGGATGGATCGACTCAATTCAAGTATGCGTTAGGCATTCTTATGCCAAAAAAAGACGTGATTCTATCTATTGAAAAGGAATGACCTAATGAAACGATAGCACTGACTCCTGCATTGATACAGCAAGTGTAGCCCTTCCTGAATGTATCCAGGAAAAATTTGGAGCCTGATGGCCAATGGGGAAGTGAAAGGCTACCGGGTAGGTATATTCTTGTACCTTGTCCAGTATTAACGCTTCAACTGATTGATTAAAAGGCAGTTCCGTGTCTTTTACGCCGGTCAGGTGGCCAACGACCAACCCGGCTAATTGGCTTAATTTTCCAGCGCGTTTCAGTTGTACCAGCATTCTGTCAATCTTATAGAGATACTCATCCACTTCCTCCAATACTAAGATTTTTCCATTTGTGTCCGGTTCGGTTGAAGTAGCCATTGAATCTGCTATCAAAGACAAGTTGCCTCCAATAAGCTGACCTGTGGCTTTCCCCGTCCTGTTGCTTTCATGAACCCGGGCGGTGATGGAAGTGCCCTTTTTGCCAAAAAGAATTCTTCTAAGATCTTCAACTGAATCACGGTATTCCGGATTTGTAAACTGAACTGGCATGCATCCATGTATACTTTCAATACCCAGTTGGTGCAACTTCAAATGCAGAGCCGTGATATCGCTAAAGCCAATAAGCCATTTTGGTTTTTGTAGAAATTGATTAAAATCCAATTTATCCACAATGCGCGTAGTACCGTATCCACCCCTAGCGCAAAAGATCAACTGAATTGAATCATCATCCAACATGGATTGCAGATCGGCCAGGCGTTCTTCATCGGTTGCGGCCAGGTACTGGTTATCTGCTGTAAAGCAATGCTTGCCCAATTTGATTTTCAATCCCCAGGATTCTATTACCTGAATTCCGTTCCTGAGTAATTCCCCATCAATCTTTCTTGCCGGCACTACGATGCCTGCTATGTCTCCGTGTTTTATGTCGGGTATTGGCATGGATTTAAAGAGGGAGCTGGTTTTTGTACACTGGAAAATGCTAAGATTTTAATGGTTTTGTGCTTCCTCTATTTCATTTTCAATGTCAAAATTATTCATGTGGTTAACAAAAAAACCCTGCTTGGAGCAGGGTTCACCTTTTAAAAAACCAAATACCCTTTAGTTAGTTAGTCTTTTCCGCTGCAGGCTTAGGGGTAACACCTAATTTTTTAAGTGCCAAATCAGACACATCAAATTTATCATCACTATAAAGCAATATGTCGCCTCCGCCAATCAATTGAGCTTGGATGATGAATGAGTATCCCTGTTCTTTCGCAACCTCCTCGATGGCCTTGCCCACTTTTGCGAAAACAGGATTCATCAATTGATCTTGTTTATTCTGAATGGAAACCTGAGCATCCTGTTGAAATTTTTGAATGTTTTCCTGAAGCTGCGTCAACTCAGTTTCTTTATCATTCCTAACGGCATCCACCATAGTAGCGGCTCCTGCTTGATACGCTTTCAGTTTTGTTTCGTAGTCTTTGTATTTGGCTTGCAATTGGTTTTGTAATTGGTCGCCATGTGTTTTCATTTCAGTTTCAATTTGCTTGTAATCCGGCATTTGGCTAAAGATGTAATCCCAATCAGCATACCCGATTTTCTGAACAGGTGCTTGCGCCCAGGCAGAGATACCTATGGTACCTATAAGGATTAAGATAAAAAGCTTTCTCATTGTATTTAGTTTGTATTTAGTTTATTTAACCTGATCGTTGGGATCTCCCAATCCTAGTTCTTCCAGTACAAAGTCCGTATAGTCATGACGTGGATCGGTATATATCATTACCAATTCTCCCGACTTATCAAAAATGATAGCCAGTCTATTTGATTTAGCTACCTTCTCTACCGCCTCAAAAACCTTGTCCTGCAAAGGTTTAATCAATTCTTGTTTTTTCAAAAAAAACAGCCCTCCAAATCCGAAAACTTTTCGCTGATATTCTTTTAATTCAGCCTCTTTCCTTGCTATTTCGGCTCTTCGCTCCTCCCTCATATCTTCCGTGAGCAAAACCTGCTCTGCCTCATAGGCGTTGTAAAGACCCTCTACCCCTCGCTGCATCTCCTCTATTTCCTTTTGCCAGGATGCGGACAACCGGTCGATTTCATCCTGCGCTTTCCCATAATCAGGAATCTTGCTCAAGATAAAGTCGGAGTCTATGTATCCAAACTTCTGAGCATCGGCAAAATTCAGGCCGGATAATAAAATCGCTAAAAACAGCAGTTTTATTTGCATTCTTATCTGATTTGCTGGCCAATGGTAAAGTGGAACTGAGCGCCACTCTTTTGCAATGCCCCCGGAAGGGTGTCAAATCCATAGGCCCAATTCAATCCTATCAAACCGAAAGCCGGCATAAATATCCTGGCGCCAAATCCAGCCGATCGGTTGATATTGAATGGATCAAAGTCTAAGAAATTGTCCCAATTATTGCCCCCCTCAGCAAATGTAAGCACATAAATACTGGCTGTCTGGCTCAACGTTATAGGATACCTCAACTCAAGTACAAACTTGTCGTAAACTATGCCACCTTCTATCTGATTGGTTCGATTTGATCCTGAATTTCGCCGCGCATATAATGGTGGTGTGATCAGGTTATTTTCATATCCACGCAGTCCAATAATATCCTGACCCAATACGAATGAATTAAATCCCCCGGCCAGGCCATCTCCGCCGAGCAGGAATCGTTCAAATGGGCTTGGCGTCAACGATTTATCATATTGCCCGATAAATCCGAAATGGGCTTTGGTTTCCAGAACCAGGCTTCTACCATCGGGTTTATCGCTTCCTAATAGTTTGATATAGAATTTTGCATCAAACATCCATTTATGCATTTCAATCCATTGGAATTGTGTGTTAATATCTGTCAGGAAGCTCCTATCTCTCAACTTTGACCAGGGTGGTGTGAGCGCAACGTTGAGGGAGATGGTAGACCCCTGAGTTGGGTACATTGGGTTGTCAATGCTATTCCTGGCCAGATTAGCTTCCAGCTTGAGACTATAGGTTTTCCCTTCATCTGGCAGGATATTCGATCTGAAAAAATTCCCCCGATAATTGTAAACCAGAAATGACAGGGAATTTGTAAGTGAGAAATAATTATCGGGCCATTCCAATCGCCTTCCCAAACCTACGGTGACCCCACTTTGTCTCAACGAAACCTTGTCGCTGATTTCAAAATTTGCCAATGGTAAGCGGGAAATCGAATGATTAAGGGATACGGAGAATGAATTGGGTTTCCTTCCCCCCATCCATGGTTCGGTGAAGGAAAAATTATAACTCTGAAACGAAGCACCATTGGCTTGCAGGCTTAGGGACAATCGTTGTCCGTCTCCAACAGGAAGAGGTCTCCACTTCCTGAAGTTAGGCACATTTCTTAAGGAGAAATTATTGAACGTAAGTCCTACGGTACCCACAAAGCCAAACGCACCGCCCCAACCTCCGGAAAGCTGAACCTGATCATTGGATTGCTCTTCAAGCTGCCATCCAATATCCACTGTACCATCAGCGGGATTTGGTTTGATCTCTTGTTGAATTTTTTGAGGATTAAAAAACCCCATTTGTGAAAGTTGCTGTTGTGTTCTTATAATGTCAGATCTCCTGAATTTCTGACCGGGTATTGTGCTCAATTCTCTTCTGATCACGTGTTCACTGGTTCTTTCGTTTCCGGTGATCCATACATCCCTGATGATGGCCTGATCACCTTCAAAAATCCTCATTTCGTAATCAATTGAGTCGCCTTCTACCGCCACCTCTATTGGATTAATTCGGAAAAACAAATAGCCGTCATCCATATAAAGTCCACTGATATCGGGTCCTTTGGGATTAAAGGTTGTCTTTTTATCGATCAGCTCTCTGTTGAATACATCTCCCTTTTCTATATCCAATATCCTATCCAAGGTGGATGCACTGTAAAGATAATTTCCCGTCCAGGTGATGTTTCTGAAATAGTATTTCCTTCCTTCTGAAATTTTGAGTTTTACATCTACACGGTCTCGCGAGTAACGCATGATTGTATCGCTTACTATTTCAGCGTCACGGTAGCCTAGTGAGTTGTAGTAATCGATAATCTTCAGTTTGTCTTCCTCGTATTCGGCAGTAATAAATTTCGAGGAAGCGAGAATATTGAGTTTTAGGTTTTCGTTCAAAAACCCTTTAATCGTGCTCGGTGTTATATTTCTGCCTGAGTCAATGTATTCTCTGATTTTCTTGGGATTAAATCCAAAAATGCTTCCAAGGATAGCCCGGTGCAGGGTAATTCGTGCATTTTCTTTGGTCTTTTTTAATTTCTTTTTGAGTTTTGAAGAGGATACGGCTGTATTGCCCTCAATGATTACATCGTGAACTCTTACTTTGGATTTTATATCTACATCAATTCTGAGTTTAGTGCCCCCACGATTGAGCGTATCCTCCTGTTGTACTACGTTCACTTCTGTATTTAGGAAACCCTTCTTGGAAAAGAATTTTTTCACGGACAATTCGGTATTCCGAATCATCGCGTCATTCACAATTTTACCCCTGATCAGATTTAGCTCATCTTTTAATGAGGATAACTTCCCTTTTTTGACACCTGTGAAATAAAAGTCGTTGAGTCGCGGACGTTCAGTCAGGGCAATAGTCAGAAAAACATTCTGACCTTCAATACGATCTACCAATATTGTGGCATCTCCAACCAGCCCGTGCTTCCATAATTTTCTAATTGCCCCCGAAATTTGTTCTCCGGGAATCTTTATTTTATCGCCAATTTTTAATCCGGTGAGGGATATCATAGCGTTTTTGTCCAGCACATTAAGCCCGGTCACTTCAATTCCACCAAGTACGTACTCTGCAGGGCTGGCATAATTTAGTGTGTTTCCGGGTTTGGTTTCACTTTCCTGGGCGCGGCTCCTTCTAAATTGTCCATTGGCTGAGTGAATTGCCAAAACGGAGAAAAATAACAACAAGGGTAAAAATCTTTTCATCACTTACGCTATACTTTCCATTACCTTTCCGAATCTGCGATCGCGTTTCTGGTAGGCACAAATTGCTTCATATAAATCTTCTTTGCCAAAGTCCGGCCAGAGTGTTTTGGTTATAAAAAGCTCAGTGTATGCTATCTGCCACAACAAAAAATTACTAATTCTCATTTCTCCGCTTGTCCTCACCAATAGTTCCGGGTCAGGCACACCGGCTGTTCGCAGGTAATTGGAGAATCCGTTCTCGGTAATTTCCTCTACTTTCACCCTTCCTGCCTTAACGTCCCTCGCCAACGCCTTAGCTGCTTCCACTATTTCCCATCTTCCGCTATAGCTCAACGCCAAAATCATGGTTACCCCGCTGTTATTTTTTGTTGCCTCAATGGCCTCCAATAAATTATCCTGACAGGCCGTTGGTAAATGTCCTATATCACCGATGGTCTTAAGTCTCACCTGGTTTTCATGGAGTGAATTAATCTCTTTTTTCAATGTATTCACCAACAATTCCATTAAACCTTCTACTTCTTCTTTTGGCCTCCCCCAATTTTCAGTACTAAAAGCATACAGGGTAAGGTATTTAATCCCCAACTCCCCGCATCCCTCGGTCACATCTTTTACAGCCTTGACCGCATTCCGGTGCCCAAAAATACGGGCTGCTCCCTTTTTGCGGGCCCATCTGCCATTGCCATCCATGATAACGGCCACATGCCGGGGAAGATTATTAAAGTCTATATTTTCCTTTAAAGAAGCCACAGGTGAGCAAAAATAGCCTATTTTTCATACTTTTCACAAAAGCCTGATCTTCCGGCAGGTGGGTAGACTTGAGCTAAATGAACTTCCTTGGGTTGGGCTATTAATAAGGGTTTCTTGCGCAAGGAATATCGTAAAAGGTGCGTGTGATTGAGAATCCTGTAAAGAAGTAATTATCGTTATCGTGCTTGTTCCCATACTGGTAGTTTTTGAATGCCGGGTTCTCATCTGAGATGTTGTCGAGGTAATCAAAAAAGGTTTTTCTGATTCCAATTTCAAAGGCAAGGTACCATTTTGGGTTCAATACATATTTCATTCCACCGCCCAGGGGAATACTCATCTGAACGTTGCTATATTCCGCACTTTTGGACTGAATGCCGGAAATTCCAAACATAGCGAGCCCGGTAAAAAGGAATGGGGTAAACCTTAGTCTTCGTTTGTCATCGCGCCAATCTAGAAAATGATATTCGAATGTAGTAGAGCCTTCCAGCAAGAAGATATTGAATGAAGCATCGCGCTGAACGGCAAAAGGATCTATGGGTTTGCGACTATCCGATGCGGCAAGTTTACCTCCCGTTAGCGCGGTTTTGAAACTGATGACTTTACTGATGTTTGCCCTGTAAAAAACAGTAGCCGCAGGTCTGGTGCTGGCTAAGCTATAGGTACGCGCCAAATCGCCTGTGTAGGTAAACGCGCCCAAACCAAAACCTAACTCGGAACGCTGAGTGATTTGCGCATTCACACCGGATGAGAAAGCAAACAATCCCAGGATTACCGCATAGGCTCTCACTTGGCTAGGCATTATCTGAATTTAGCCTTGTGGAAGGTGGCTCCGAGAATGTAGGTGAGCCTGATGCTGGTGACCATGTAAATGTCACGATCAGCTTTGCTGCCACGAATGTTGTCGGGAAATTCACTGCCATAGCCTGCTTGCACGGTGTAGGTCTGCCCATCCCTGGCCACATAGGTTTGCGGATTGGTAGGTGTACCGAGTTCGTTAGTACGGTACGACAAAGCCTTAGCCAATTCATTATTTTCAAACACGCCAAGATCCACATAATTCTGACTTACGTCATCCAGGTAATCTGTAAATGTGTAACGGAAGGCGATATCGCCCCACAAGTCCATTACTTCATTGATTCTAAAACGAGCCCCAATGCCAAAAGGTATTGCTACTTGTAAAGATTTATACGGTTTGATCCCAAAGTTTCTATCCGTCGGTTCAAGCGTTGCATGTTGACCTTCAGTTCCTAAAGGACGAAGATCAACCCATTGGCCGGCTTGTGGCAATGGATTGCCATTCAAATCCGTTGTTGGGGCTTGTGCCTGGGGATTGTGATGGAATGCTGCCAACCCGATAAACGCATAAGGCGTCCATCTCACCCTGCTTATATAAGTGGATTGATTCTCAAAGAGATCAAATACGGCAACAACGGAAAGTTCTTTAATCCGATTGCGAAAGGACAAATTTCTTTGAAATCTAAAAATGCCATTCGTTAAATCTCCCGGATCAGCGGAATCCACATCGGAACCTCTTAACGTGGCATACATAAATTCACCCTTAAGGCTGTATCGAGGGCCAAAACGGTGCGTAAATGAGAGTCCCAAACCGGGCCTTGTAAACGAAATGTCGGTGCTTACCCGTTGAGGGCGGGGAGCCAGGTCTCCATAGTAATTCACCGCATTAACAGAAAAACCCAGTGAATTGTAAATCTTCTCTTTGCCGAAAGCTGATTTTCTTCCTCTGTAACTGGCTATTCGCTTATTATTCTTTTTAATCGACTTTCTGTTCAATTGAGAATAGGCCTCCGGGGCCGATCCGACCAGAATCGAGAACAAAAGCGCAACCAACCATATTTTTCTCATGCTGTAGAGAATTAGTCAACTACAAATCTATTAAATTAATTTCTTATATCCAGACCCCAATTTAGTTTCTGGCGTAAGGTCTTAAAATAGTGCTGCCCCGGCATTTGAATTAAATGCACCTTAAATTTCGCTTTTTTAACTTTTAAATTAGCCGTACCATCAATCGCCTCTACTCTGGAATCTAAGGAGATTAGAAATTTCTTTGATCTTCCTTCTATGTGAAAAGTAATTTCAGAGTTATCCGAAATCACAATCGGGCGAGCGGTAAGATTATGCGGACTGACCGGAGTAATTACAAAACTTTCAGATCGCGGGTACAATAGCGGTCCACCACAACTTAATGAATAACCGGTGGATCCTGTCGGAGTGGACACGATAATGCCGTCGGCCCAATAAGAATTCAACAACTCATTGTCCACAAACACGTGAACATTGATCATCGATGATGTGTCTTTTTTGATGATGGTAAAATCATTGAGCCCATAGGTAATACCTCCAAAAAGTCGTTTATCGGAGACGAGTGAAAGTACCACGCGTGAATCTGTACGGTATGTGCCTTTAAATAAATGATCAATTGCATTCTCGGTTTCATCACGACTTATGGTTGCCAAAAAACCCATACGCCCGGTATTGATACCCATTATCGGAGTTTCATTTTTTCCAATGTAGGTGATGGAATCCAGCAGGGTACCGTCACCTCCCAGGGATATGAATGCATCCAACCCTTTGAGATTATCGCCCTGATCGAAGGAGCCCAATTTATACTGTCCGAAACGTGACGGCTTAAGGTATTTGAGAAATCGAGCTGAGACCCTTATCTCAGCGTTTCGGTCAATCAGCATGGAGAATACACTTTCAATAAATTTTAGTTGTATCCCCTTTGCTTCCTTACCGTGGATTCCTATTCGCATGTGAAGGCGATTTGATGTTTTAAAGCGTAGATCAGATATTCAGGTATCTCATCAGCATGTCGATCCTGTCCTTATCGTCAAAATCTTTCTTATCTTCCTGATAGCGTGCAATGACTTTGTAACCAAAGCGTTCCAATGTGGCTACTATCCTTACAAGATCGATTTGATTAATTTTCAAGGTGAGTTTGATCTTTCGGTTGTCCATCGGATCCTCCACCATAATGCTGCTTAGAATCTTCGCATTATTTTCTTCAATGAGTCGACTGATTTCCGCTAATGAATAGTCAATGAGGTCTAATGATAGTACCAATATACCTCCCGGCATTTGCACGGTTGCCGTTTGAGCAAATGACGTCATGATATCTTGAACCGTTATTACGCCTTCATAGTCGCCAGCATCACTGAGCACCGCTACCAGTTGTAGTTTATGGTCTCCGGCAACTTTTAATATCTCATAGAAATGCGAATCCGGATTAACGGTACAATTCTTTCCTATTAATTCAAAATCAGCAAGTTTTTTCTCAATGTCATTAGCTTCCAGGATGATTTCCTCAGATATAAATCCAAGTAATTTATTATTGTTGATAACCGGTAAGTGATTGCATCTGAATTCTTCCATCCATACTACCGCTTTATGGGCATCGTCGGTTGCCTTAAGTGGAGGAATCATCTGATTTATTATTTCAATTGCGACCATCTTCAGTTTGTTAGAAAATCTTCAACCATCTCATTAAATTTATCCGGATGCTCCATCATTGGCGCATGACAACATTTATCGATAAACTTCAGTTCTGAATTGGGGATCAGCCGATTGAACTCGTGCGCTACCATAGGTGGTGTAATGGTGTCATTTAATCCCCATACTAACAACGTTGGAACCGTAAGGTTCGGAAGTTCGGTTGCCAGGTTATTTCGTTGAGCAGACTTTGCGATTGCCACAATACGCATGCACTTGGGGATGCTTTTGGTTGTTTCAAAAACTTCATCCACTAATTCTTTTGATGCAACCTTTGGGTCATAAAAAGTGTAAGCTACCCTTTCTCTGATGTAGTCATAGCTTCCCCTTCTTGGATATGAACCTCCCATTGTATTTTCGAATAATCCCGAACTTCCCGTTAGTATTAACCTGTCTACCTTCTCTTTATTATGCAAGGTGTAAAGAATACCAATATGCCCCCCTAGCGAATTGCCCATGATGATCATCTTACTTAAGTCCATTACTTTCACAAAGTCCTCAACAAACTTGCGAAGACCCTCAAGGCCCGCTTCTTTGATCGGCATTTCATAAATCGGCAACATGGGGATAATCACCCTGAAATTGGGCGAAAACCGGATCACGACTTCTTCCCAGTTGCTCAATGCCCCAAACAGGCCATGAAGTAGCATTAAAGCCTGGCCCTGGCCTTCATCTACATACTTAAATTCTTCTGTTTCCTTTATCGCGATGGGCATATTGGCCTAATTTCTTATAAGTAAACAAAAAAATCCGAACCTTAGAACTGCTTAAATGTTTCTTTAAAAAAAGGTAAAAAGTCGGAAATCCAAATTGTAAGCTGTTGGGCAAATAAAACCGTGTAAGGATACAGGTATGACCCTTCCGTCCATTCGTTGGTAAGCTCCCATTCCAGTGAATCGGCTATCCATAAAAATACGCTTAACAGAAACAACAATTTTACTACGCCAAGGATTGCACCAAAGGCTTCATCTATGCTTCCCAACACGGTCCTGTCTATTGTACTCTTGATTATCTTTCCCAGTATATTGACGCCAGTTACTATTAATATAAAAATAAGGAAGAATGAAAGGTAAGGGAGCACACTTTTATCAGCGTTGAATTCCCGCTGAAGGAAAAGCATCCCTTCTCCCATGAGTTTGAACCCACCAAGGATTCCCAGAATAATCGCAATAAGTGAAATTAAGCCTATGAGAAACCCATTCTTATAGCCCCGGTAAGCCCCATAGAGCAGTATCACGGCGATAAAAATGTCCAGTTTATTCAAGGAGCAAGCAGTTGCTTTACAATTTCCGAAATTGTTTTGCCATCCGTTTTACCGGCCAGCATTTTGGTTGCCTGACCCATTACTTTGCCCATGTCTTGCTGGCCCGAGGCCCCTGTTTGTTGTATAATCTTTTTCAATTCATCGGTAACCTCCTCCTTTGAAAGCTGTTTTGGTAAATAACGGGATATTATTTCAAGTTCGAATATTTCCTTTTTGTACAAATCATCCCTGTTTTCTTTTTTGAAAATGTCGGCCGATTCCTTTCGTTGTTTGGCCGCCTTCATTAGAAGTTTGTCTTCAGCCTCTTTATCGAGTTCACCTGTTTTACCTTTTTCTGTTTCTGCCAGCAAGATCATAGATTTAATGGCCCGCAACGCCGTAAGCTCTTCCTTTTGCTTGTTGAGCATGGCTGTTTTGATGTCACTGTCGATTTGTTGTTTCAGGCTCATGGCTTTCGTATTCGTGTTGTAAATTTACATTCAAAACGAGTTCTTTTAGTTCATCCTGCTTATGACCCGTCTTAGCGTCAATATTAATAAAATTGCCACACTCCGAAATGCCCGGGGTGGAAATAATCCCAATGTGATAAACGTTGCAAAAGATTGCGAAAGGTTTGGCGCACAAGGCATCACGGTTCACCCTCGTCCTGACCAGCGTCATATCCGATATGCAGATGTTTTGATGCTTAAGGATGTGGTAAAAACTGAATTTAATATTGAGGGGTATCCGGATGAACGATACCTTAAAATTATTTCTGAAGTGCGACCCGCTCAGGCTACGTTGGTGCCCGATCCGCCCGATGTGCTCACCTCCAATGCCGGTTGGGACACCATCAGCCAAAAAGATTTCCTGGCTGAGGTTATTGCCAAATTAAAATCATGGGGAGTACGTGTTTCGCTTTTTGTCGATCCATCCATTAAAATGGTGGAAGGTGCTAAGGAGGCCGGTGCTGATCGCATTGAACTTTACACAGAACCATATGCAGCATCCTATGCGGTCAATCCGGAGAAAGCAGTAAAGCCCTACATTGAAGCCGCCAAAACCGCCCGTGATTTGAAACTGGGTGTGAATGCCGGCCACGATCTTGACCTGAACAATTTGAGATTTCTCAAATCAAACATTCCCTGGCTCGATGAGGTATCAATCGGGCACGCGCTCATCAGCGATGCTTTGTATTATGGATTGGAAAATACGATACAACTTTATTTGAGAGCGTTGAAGTAAATTCTTTTAATAAAAATTAATGCCTCCAGCTTTTCAAATCCGCTCCTTTGGGTGCGCTTTCCGAGATTCGTTTCAGAATTTTTGGTAAATACATAGTATTGTACCTAAGCCTTGAAATGTAATTAGGATTTTCATGATCCCCATTCCAGCAATGTTCTGCACGGTCCCCGTAGTCAACTTCACCTTTATAAAAAGGTGAGTTGGTCTTCTTCAGAAATTCTTCCATAAGGTATACTGCATTGTTCAAATAATAGTTGTCCATGTCCCCGCAATAGATATTGATTTTTCCCTCCAGCTTGGGTCCAAGGGTAGCCCAATCACGCTCAAGGATATGCCGCAAATCATAATTCTCCTTCCAGTATTCTGCTACTTCAGGGTCAATTTCACCTGTTTCCTTGTCGAAAATTCT
>CAYTBO010000004.1:0-90975 GCA_964436055.1 uncultured Ohtaekwangia sp. | reverse complement strand
CGCTTTTGGCGGAGGGGAATCGATTTCAGTAAATCGTATTTCCAGATCAGGGCAAATGTGTTTGTAGATGTGCAGATCGAAGATATAGTCCGCTGCTTTGATTTGAACGCTCGATACTAATGTGGTGTAGAATTTCTTGAATTGAAATGAGCTTCCATCATCCGGGTCGCGTTCGTCGCGCTCCTCCACAGCGTTTTCGATTCCTAGAATGGTTTCGGCAACTAATTCATAAACGCTTTCTATGTCATTGACAGATAAGTCTTCGGCAACGGAATCGGGATGGCCATCGGGGCTGTCGATACTAAAATTGAACACATACAGAGCCATCAGTAAGGCCATTGCCCGGTAAATGGATGGTGTCGTGTTCTTTTTTGGATTCATGGTTGGTGCAAATATATAAAAATGTAAGGTTTAAATTCAATTACCGCATTAAACGAGTCGCTTATCTGCTCCTGTGGTTTGGCTATTTTTAGGTACAAATTTTAGAATCAGCGTTAGGCGACTATCATCATTGAGTCAAACGCCTCGGCTGGTCTAATCCTGTTCCGTCATACCTTCAATTCAAATTTTGGGAATAAATAGGTTAAGATACACGATTTGCTGCTGGTACTGTTTTCGATTTTATAAGGCAAACTCGATACTTCCTAAAATATCTCCATTTGTGATTTAACTTACTGGTTGATTTAAAAATTCACTTTTCCGAATTTATTCTAAAAAAATTTTCCAATCTATTCCAATGGTACTATGAGTTGGCAGTAGTAGTCCCCATCTAAAGTCAAACTAAAACCACAATGCAACACGGAACCAGCACTATGGCTCACCTGCAAACTGTTATACACGTGGTAAAATAAATAATATGTATTTTTACCGACTGGGTTTTGTGGCGTGTTCCGCTGTTATCATGAATAGCGGTCCAAGCTGATAAAGTATAGTGATAAAATTTGAAGATTGCGTATTGACACCTTCGTCATGCTGGTTTTATACATAAGTTTGATGAAACGAATATTTCTTAGAACCTAAAAGGTAACGAAAATGAAGCGAGGGAGCTTGCTGCATATTTTTTCCGGAAACGTCTACTCTAGACTGCTTACCTATTTTTTTCAGGGACTATTCCTGTTTCTACCCATCATGCTTACTGCATTTTCAATCTATTGGGCTTTTGATTTTATCGATAGTAGATTAAATCCAAACTTCAAAACTATTGGGAAAATTCCTGGTCTTGGTGTTGTACTTCTTTTGCTTGGCATTATTCTGCTAGGCTATTTAGGTTCTACGGTTATCTTTAGCTCTGTTTTGGGGTTGATCGATAGGTTCTTGCATAAATTTCCTCTTACCCGCTATATCTACCCGGCCTTTAAAGATATTTTTACTGCTGTTATGGGCAAAGAAAAAAATTTGAATACTCCGGTTCTCTTTCGCATCAGTAAAGATTCTGATGTGGAGCGGATAGGTTTTATAACAGAAAATGATTTAAGTAAGTTAGGAATTGGTGCACAAAAAGTGGCGGTGTACGCCCCGCATTCGTATAACTTTTCGGGCAATGTGTATATCGTTCCCGTTAACGATATAACGCGAATAAATATCGAGGCTTCCGAAGCGATGAAGTTTGTGGTGTCCGGTGGCATGATAAAGATCCAAGAGTCGGACAATGCTTCATCCGTTTCAAGTTCAGGTGTCGATAAAAAAATCGATACATAACTTGATAAATCTGATTGAGTCACATTTTAAGTCTGAGCAATATCCAATTCCATTTATTGTACCAGTCTGCATACCTGATTGAAGTCTTGAGTCTACACAGAATACTATCGGAAATACATCTTGCCCTTTCTTTCCAATTGTTTGATAGAATTCCATGAGAGACAAAGAATCAAGTTCTATTACACCTTTCCAAAGTTCAAGATGTTTGTTATTAACGAAGATTATTGGGGTCAAACTACCAATTTTAGTAGAGTCAAAGCGTCCCACTCTTGGTGAAATATAACCTCTGTATTTAGATTTGTCAGCGAGCTCGAAATTGGTCGCCACAAGGTAGTAGCCATTGTCCGGGTCGATTGTTACTTTATCTAAAGTTGGTGCACTTATTTGTTAAGATTAAATCCAATCACAAGTCCGAATGATCTATCTTTTAATTCATCGGTAAATATTTCATTGTTAACACGAACTGAATTGTATGCTGATTTCGAAAAACTATAGAAATAGTTGATCTGCACATAAGGTTTTCTCATAGCGTTATCAAATTGAAATCCTAGTATAAGATTGCCTCCGATTCCTGCACTATTTAATCCGCTAAACTGGTACATCTCGGAAAAATTTTCGTAGATTATCCTGTTACCACGAATACCCACACCAAAAAAATAATTATAATTTCTAATTTTTCTATTTAAAAGATAATCAATTTCAAAATAGCCATAACTCATATCGATTTTTTTAATATGTTTTCCTGAGCCCATATTAATAAAATTGCTTTCCGCACTAAACGAATTATTTAAAAATCCGAAAGACAATTTGATTGTCATTAATGAACTAATTTCAAATCTCCTATTCAATCCAATTTGCAAAGATGGAATAGTGTTTCTTAAATTATTTTCATTCCTAAATACAAGAGTTGGCGTAGACAAGTTTAAACCTCCGCTTATGCTATACTTGCCAGTTTGAGCAATTACTTTTTTGGCATTAATAAGTAAAAACAAAAGAGTCAGTAAAATAATTATGCTTCGCATTGACATTACAGCTTAAATTTAATAGACCCCTGTGTAGGTGCAATAATAGTCATTTCACCCCCAACCCTGCCCTTGACTGTAAATGATTTAGGGTAGACTAAAATCAGTAAACGTATAACCAGACACGAATGTCCATTTGTGTGTTGTGTGTGTCGACTGCATGTGGATCGTATTGGCATCCAGTCAAAAAAGCTGTAAGAGTCAGAAGTAAAATTAATAATCTCATGCCCTCTGTTAATAGCCCACTTTATCCGGGCTGCATTCTGACTAACATTTCACAACTTGTTGATATTGAATTGTAATCCGAGGTCGTCACGGGTTATATCAAACTTATGAACTAGCATTTTCATTTCCATTACTTTTCTCTTTCCTTTTAGATCAAGGAACTTATAGGTTTTTTCTTATTTTTAAGGCATCTTCTTGATCCGTTTGTGTTGCTCATTGAGATTTGTTGATTTGAAATTAAACTAGATGAATCAACTTATTTGATCACAGCGAGATGCTGCGTTTCCAGGGTATAAAATCATCTTGGCCTAGTTTCTCTGATTTGGTCAATTGCACGCCACTAGCTACCTGCATTACGAAATGCATCAGTTCTCTGGCTTTACTTTCTATGGTGTCGTCCTGAGTGAGAATGGTACCTGCATCAACATCAATTATATCGTTCATTTTACTGGCCAACTTTGTGTTGCTAGATATTTTTATCGTGGGGGCAATGGCGTTGCCGGTGGGCGTTCCCAGCCCTGTTGTAAACAATATCATCGTACACCCTGACCCGGCAAGAGCCGTTGTTGATTCTACATCATTGCCAGGGGTACACAATAAGTTTAAGCCGGGCTCGGTTACGGCTTCGGTGTACTGCAAGACCCCTTTTACTGGTGAGGTGCCGCCTTTCAAAGCGGCTCCGGCCGATTTCATGGCATCAGTCACCAATCCATCCTTGATATTACCGGGCGAAGGGTTCATATCAAACCCTGAGCCCAGTGATTTTGCTAAGTCATTGTAGGCCTTCATCAAACCCAAAAATTTCTCCGCATTATTCTTGTTCTCACATCTATCCACTATGTTTTGTTCAATACCATGAAGCTCGGGAAATTCGGCAAGCACAGCAGAACTACGCATCCTATTCATGGCATCGGCAATTTTTTTCAGTTTTAAAGATCATCTTCAAATTTAAATCAGATCTGGAAACAAAATTTCAGCCTGCTGGCCAAGTTATGCGCAGGGTTTATTCACAATAAGAAATCGAAAAGTGAAAAATTAGATAGCAACCTCTAGTTATCAACATCTGCTCTTCTTGACAAGTTGTGCAACAGCTACTACTGTTGGCGTTTCGTGACGATTAGTCCAAGTCCAAAACTATTTTCAAATTCACTCTAACCTTGTCAGCCGTGTCGCTGTCCACTTCTCCGACTTTTTTAGCAAGTCGTTTGTTATCAATTGCTCTGACTTGGTCAATCATTATGTCACAGTCTTCTTTGAGCCCAAACTTAGATTTTTTGAGGTGAACTCTCAGTATCTCTGAGTCCGGCTTTACGTTTGTCGTTATTGGGCAAACGATAGTCGATGGATGCTCTTTATTTAGCAAGTCCGTTTGAACAATAATAACTGGTCGGATTTTCCCGGTTTCTGTCCCTATTCTCGGATTTAGGTCTGCAATCCAAATTTCAAATTGCTTAATCTTCATCGTTCAGCTTTTCAAACTCAACCAAAACCTCTAGAGAATCCTTGGCAACGATTTTTGATTCCTTACTCAATTGTTTTGAAAGCAATCTACGTCTATGAAGTCGATTGTAGAATTCGATAGCTTCGTTGATATACCGATTCCGGTTCTTTTTTACTTTGGTCAAGATTTTCTCAGTCTCCTGGAAAATGTCGTCCTCTAGTTTCAATGATAGATTTTTCATGGTTTTATCTTTCGATAAAGGTATATACGTTTTATATATACTCCAAATTTTGGGGATTCATAGGCATGAACGCTAACGTGTGTCTATTTGCAGTGGCTGGCTTTTGAAAAGGTATTTGTCCCACGTGACCAAACGTGGAACGAAGATAACACTTTGAACTTACACGTCACCCCACCATTACGCAAAACCGCTGTTGAGCAGTTGGGGTTTAAATCTACATCAATAAAAAAGGAGCCCGGTGGCTCCTTTATATATTATCCATGAAATGGGTTTCAAATTACCCGATCGTCACCCGCCTGAAGTCGGCAACGGCCAATCCTTTGGTCACGCTGTCTAAATATTGGGCTACCGTCTTGCTGTTGTCTTTTACGAAAGCCTGGTGTACCAGTGTATTTTCCTTGTAAAACTTCTTCAGCTTGCCTTCCGCAATTTTATCTACCATGTTTTCAGGTTTGCCTTCAGCCAGAATCTGCGCTTTGGCAATTTCCAATTCCTTCTCGATCACTTTCTTGTCTACGGAGGTCTCATCTACGGCCACGGGATTCATAGCCGCGATTTGCATACCTACATCTTTGCCAGCGTCTACCACATTCTTGCCATTCACGCCCTTCAAAGAAACCAACACGCCCAACTTGCTGCCCACATGGATGTAGGGAACAACCGCCTCGCCACTCATTTGAACATACTCACTGATTTCAACCTTCTCTCCGATTTTACCTACCAGCTCGGTGATCTTCTCCTGTACGGTAAGGTCGCCCAGCTTCTCCGCCAACAATGCCTCCGTTGACGCAGATTTTTTGGAGAAAGCCGCTTCTACTATGGCATTACCCAAATTTTGAAACTCTTCATTCTTGGCCACGAAGTCTGTCTCGCAATTAAGTGCTATCAACACCGCATTTTTGTAATCGGAAGAAGTCTTCACAAACACGGAGCCTTCTTTTGCTTCTTTATCGGAACGGGAAGCAGACACTTTTTGTCCTTTCTTCCTCAATATCTCTATCGCTTTTTCAAAGTCACCATCGGCTTCGGTAAGCGCTTTTTTACAATCCATCATACCGGCTCCGGTCATGGAGCGCAGTTTATTTACGTCTTGTGCTGTAATGGCCATGTTAAAATTTAGTTTGTAGTGTTTCGGTAATTATACGTTGGTTTAAAAAAATTAAACACCGGCTGTGGTGGGCCGATGTTCAGGTAATTATATGGTCAGCCCTGATGATCAGGTTTTCTGACGATGAAATTATTTTGTTTCCTCTACGGCCTCGTCAACTTTCTTTTTTTCCTCTTCCTCCTTCTTCATGGCTACATCGTCTTTGTCTTTCTTGCGCTCCATGAGTCCTTCTTCGATGGCTTTGCCTATGTGATCCAGGATGATGGAAATCGATTTGAATGCATCATCGTTGGCCGGAATCGGGAAATCAATATCGGTAGGATCAGAGTTGGTATCCACCATCGCAAAAACGGGGATATTCAACTTTTGTGCTTCTGCTACCGCAATGTGTTCACGCTTTACGTCTACGACAAACAAAGCAGAAGGCAGGCGGTTAAGATCCGCGATTCCTCCCAACAGTTTTTCTAGTTTAGCTTTTTCACGTCCCACCATCAGGCGCTCACGTTTCGCCATATTGTCGAAAGTGTCATCCTTCATCATCTTGTCGATCTGCGCCAGCTTTTTCAATGATTTACGAATCGTAGCAAAATTGGTCAACATACCTCCCAACCAACGCTCCGTTACAAATGGCATATTCAATCGCACCGCTTGTGCCTTCACAATGTCTTTGGCCTGCTTCTTAGTAGCCACGAACATGATCTTGCGACCAGAGCGTACGATATTCTTCATGGAAAAGACGGCTTCATCCAGGCACTTAATGGTCTTGTTAAGATCAATAAGGTGGATTCCGTTATTTTCCATGAAAATGTACTCAGCCATTTTCGGGTTCCACTTCCGGGTTAAGTGCCCAAAGTGAACACCAGCCTCCATCAATTCTTGTGTTGTCAATTTATTAGCCATTCTGTACTATTAGCGTTTGCTGAACTGGAATCTCTTTCTTGCTTTTCTCTTACCGTATTTCTTGCGCTCTACCATGCGTGAGTCGCGGGTGGTAAGTCCTTCCTTTTTAAGGGCAGGTTTGTTTTCTGGGTTCACCTCAACCAAGGCACGGGTAATGCCCAGACGGATAGCCTCAGCCTGACCTTTTATTCCTCCACCTTCTACGTTCACGTTTACATCGTATTGCTCGTTTGCTTTCAACAAGGTAAGTGGTTGCTTAACGGTGGTCTGGTGAATTTCAGATTTGAAGTAATCTGCCAGCTCCCGATCGTTTACCGTGATCGTGCCATTTCCGGGTTGCATATATACCCTGGCTATGGCGGTCTTTCTCCTTCCGGTCTTATTGGTGATTTCCATTTATCAGAACTTTATTTCTTTTGGTTGTTGCGCTTCATGCGGATGTTGATCGCCTACGTATACGTGCAAACTTCTGTATACTTCACTTCCTATTTTGTTTTTGGGAAGCATACCACGAACTGCATGCTCAATTAATCTTTCAGGGTGCTTGGCACGGATCATAGCCGGTGTGTGCTCACGCTGTCCGCCCGGATAGCCTGAGTGCGTAAACAAAACACGGTTGTTCCATTTCTTACCCGTCATTTTTACCTTCTCCGCATTGATCACAATTACATGATCTCCTGTGTCTACATGGGGTGTGAATGTAACCTTGTTTTTGCCTCTCAGAATTTTAGCCACCTGGCTGGCAACTCTACCCAACACCTGATTTTTAGCATCTACCAATACCCATGCCTTTTCGGCTGAAGCTTTGGTTGCATTCGTTGTTTTATAACTGTTATGATCCACTTTATGATCCTTTAAAATCCGTTTTTAAACCTATATACCCCTCCAAAAAGGGACACAAAAGTAGACCCAAAATGATAATTTTCCAAGCCAGCATTTCTTTTTACCGGAGATTCTGAGACAATTGCTTTAAAAGTGCTGACAAATCCTTGGGATAGGGTGCTGTTACCTCGATTTTTTCGCCCCCAAGACCCAAAAAGCCGATGGAATGAGCATGCAAGGCCATGCGCTTCATAAAGGGTTGCTCATCAGTTTCCTTCTTCAGGTTGAAACCGCGCTTTATGGAAGAAAGGAAAAAGGGCTTGCCACCATACAATTCGTCTCCGGTGATAGGTGCTTGCAGGGCCGACAAGTGTATTCTGATCTGGTGCATCCGCCCTGTAATGGGTTTACAATGTATTAATGTGTGAAATTTGAAGCTTTGCAGGGTAGTAAAGTAAGTCTGGGCTTCCTTGCCGGAGCGATCAATTTTCACCGTGCCGTCATTTTGTTTGAGAATAGGCAAGTCTATCATGTGGTTTTCAAAGCGATGGAGTCCGTCTGCTACGGCATGATATACTTTCTTCACCTTTCGATGCTCGAATTGCATACTTAAATGCCTGTACGCTTCCGGATTCCGTGCGATAGCCAGCACACCGGAGGTCTCCTTATCCAACCGGTGGCACACCTGGGCATCAGGCTCTATCTCCCTGGCCAGTTGCAATAAATTAACGCGATCATTTCTATCCTCCAGGGTTGACAAAAAAGCAGGTTTGTTTACCAGGATATAATCCTGATTTTGAAATAGAATGGATTCGCTGAATTTAAACCTGGGTGTTTTCAAGGGGCAAAAATATCATTATTCCTTGTGTAAATATTTATGAAGTCACTGGCATTGAAGCAAATTATTTCGCTGTTGCGCGGCTGACCTCGTTTTGATTGCCTAAGTAGGTTTGTAGACTGCTCCGGGATTAACCCTTTGAATTCCCTCCTTGGCTACAGACTTAACAAGTGCAAGTTTAAAACTAAAGGTTGAGCCTTTTCCCGGTTCGCTGATAACTTCGGCTTTGCTTGCATGCCCTTCAAGGATGTGCTTTACAATGGCCAGTCCAAGGCCGGTACCCCCTTTTTCTCTGCTCCTGCTTTTTTCTACTCTGTAGAAGCGTTCGAAAACACGATTGAGATGATTGGACGGAATCCCTTCACCCGTATCGATCACATAGGTTGTTACATATTTTTTGCCTACATCAAATTTAATGGTCACCGTTCCGTTTTCGCGGTTGTATTTTATGGCGTTGGATATCAGGTTGCTCATCACCTGCGATATGCGCAGCCAGTCCGCATTCACGATGATGGGCTGATCCGGCTTTTCAATCTTTACATCAACCCCGCGGTTCTTTCCCCGTTGCTCAAACTGATCCAATACTTCGAGGCACAGGTTGTAGAGATCGATATTATCGAATTTCATTTTGATGTCACCCGTTTCAATTTGTGACAGGGTAAGCAAATCCTGTACGAGTGCATCAAGTCCATCCAGACTTTTGGCCGCTTTGCGCAAAAACTTTGTTCTTACATTTTTATCGTTTACTGCACCATCCAGTAAAGTGTGTACAAAACCTTGTGCTGCAAATATGGGGGTCTTCAATTCGTGTGAAACATCGGCTACGAAATCCTTTCGGAAGGTTTCAAGTTTTTTGAGTTCATCAATTTCCTTTTGCTTTAATTCCGCAAATGAATAGATCTCTTCCGTGATTTTCTTTAGCGGATTGAGTTGTCCTGGTTTTTGACTGGAGAGATAGCTGAGCTCCGACTTCTGAAGTCTGTCCAGCATTTTATAAATCCTGTTGACTTCTCTAAAAACCAGGTACTCTAGTACGATGAAGATAAGAATGTAGGAAACCGAGAAACTGATAATGCCCGCAACGATAACGGCCTTCAGACTGACACTATCGACAAGAGAAAGAAAAAGAGAGGTGACAATACATATGCATGCCGCTAGCAACAATGCCAAAACCCTGGCGCTATACACGATGGATTCTTAATTTAGGTGAAACTTATATCCCACTCCTTTTACGGTGGTAATATAGTCATCTCCTATCTTTTCGCGTACTTTTCGGATGTGAACGTCTACGGTTCTGGCCAATACATAAACATCGGTACCCCAGATATTCTGCAATAAGTCATCCCGGCTGAAGACCTTATTTGGGTTTTGGGCCAGGAAGAATAGCAGTTCAAATTCTTTTTTGGGAAGGCTTATTTCTTTATCTTTTAACCGTATGGTATAGCTGGTACGGTCTATCAGCAAGTCGCCCATTTTAATCTGCGCGGAGGAGCCTTTCTTTTTCGATTCTCTTCGAAAGAGTGCAGCAATCCGGCTCATCAGCGCACGCGGTTTTATGGGCTTGGTGATATAATCATCTGCCCCAACATCGAAAGCCGCTACTTCGGAATACTCTTCGGACCGGGCGGTAAGAAAAACGATGTATGTGTTTTGCAACTCCGGGGTAGCACGCAACAGCCGGCATGTTTCCACACCATCCATCTTTGGCATCATGATATCCAGCAAAACCAGCTCGGGAAGGAATCGCTTCGCCATATCAACGGCTGTTTGACCATCTATGGCGGTGCGAACATCATACCCCCCTTTTTCTAGGTTGTATTTCAGTAACTCTAAAATAGATTCTTCATCATCTACTACAAGCACTTTATGAGATGGCTTATTCGCCATAGAAAATTCCTTTTTTGGTGAATCAAAAGTAGCCAGAAATTAAGCCAATTAAAAGCAGATGTTATGTTCTTAACAATTACTTAACCGTTTGGTTACATCTACAAAAAGGGGAAATAAAGCTTATAATCACGTATCATTTCCTTTAGATTTCCATTGTACTTTTTATTTAACTCCTCTTTGAAACTCACCTGCTTAGCCTGGTATCTTCGATAAGCAAGAAAATAGTCATTGTTAGGAAGTTTTTCCTCAAATCGCTTCCTGGGAATTTTATAACGGTAAAGCGTAAGGGTGTCCATACGGCTCACAATCTTTCGGATCATCAAGTCTTTTTTGATACGCTTTAATTCTTCCGTATCACCGGCAAGCCAGGATTGGTAAAGGGAGTCCAGTGCATCACCGCCCCTGAGAATATGATTACTATAGCGCAAGTGATCTTCTACCTCGTATACATAGGTTTCGTATTCTGGCGAATCCCTTCCATACTTCCAGGCCAGGAAATCATACGCTGCGGAGTCCGCAATAAACGAGGCAAGGTTTTCATTAAAGTCAACACTGTCTTTCACAAATATCGTGGCGTGCACCATCTCGTGAATAATCAGGCTGGCCAGGTCTCCTTCGTTGCGCTCCAGCATTCCGCTGAGTATCGGATCGGTGAACCATCCCAGCGTTGACCAGCCCCCTGGGTTTCGGATGCCTACATCCCAACCTTCATCCGTCAGTTTTTTTGATTCCCGAATTGCCTTTTCCTTTTCAAAAAATCCTTTGTAAGGAACTGTGCCAACTATTGGAAAATTCCACGTTTTGGGTTTCAGTTGAAAGGGTTCGCTGGCGGTAATTACCCACATCAGTTCTCCTCCCTGTTGGTCGTACACGGTTTGATAATTTTGCGAATCAGCTAGTCCCAACGAATCAATAGCAAACTGTTTCATTTCTTCAACAATACGCAGTTTGCTTTTTAGCGAATCCGGAAAGTTGGGGTCATCCAATACCGAGGCAATCGGCCTGGCATTCCATACTATTTTTAATTGCCCCATTCCCTGATTCACACCATAAACGATCAGTGACCAATTCCAGATGACAAGTATGGACAACAAGACTAAGAAAGTTAAACCAATTCGCTTCATTTACGTTCGCCGGGTAAGGAAAAAACGATCATTGAATTGAATAATAAAATATCAATAGGGTCCATTTGGATAGAAATTGCAAGCGTTGTGAGTGGGATTGTTACAGGGGTAGTGATGACTTGATTTAAGTATTTTCTTGGCGTTTTCATGTCTCCGTAGTAAAAACCGTATAACAACCACCCTGAAGGCTAACGTTAAAATCAAAACCACGAAGGCGCAGAGATGCAAAGCTTCCCTGGCCATTAACTTGCCAATTAGTGGGTTTATCTGGTAACCCGGCATGGTATACCCTTTTAGGATGGTATTGAAATACTCTTCATTCTTGGAAAACCCTAAAAAATCGAGCCCCGGAAACAGTTCACCCGAATCCGATTCCTTCGCAAGCAGCCTGTCTATAACGGGTTGATTGTTTAACCGGCTGTAAGCCAGGAAATGGCAAATGCTAAAAAATATTATGAAACCTAACTTCCTCACTTTGTATTAAAGTACAAATTAAAGGACTAATCCGTTAATCCTTCATGGTTAATCAAATCCAAATCTAAATTTCAGAGATTTGCCTCAAAGGCTGGATTTTCAATAACAAAGCACCTTTGTGAATAGTTGCTGAAATGGTAATTTCAACCCCACTTTGAATTATTTATCTACATAACTACAGCATTATGAGCGACAACAAGGAAAAATTGAAGGCACTGCAACTGACCATAGACAAACTGGAGAAGACCTATGGCAAAGGCGCGGTCATGAAATTGAGTGATGAAAAGATTATGGATATACCGGCTATTTCCACGGGGTCTTTGGGGTTGGATCTTGCGCTCGGTATTGGTGGGATTCCCCGCGGGCGCGTAACGGAAATATATGGCCCGGAATCCTCCGGTAAAACTACGTTGACGATGCATTGCATTGCCGAAGCTCAAAAAAAAGGTGGACTGGCAGCATTTATAGATGCTGAACATGCTTTTGATAAAACCTATGCGGAGAAATTGGGAATCGATACCGAGAATCTATTGATCTCGCAGCCCGACAACGGTGAACAAGCGCTTGAAATTACAGAACACCTCATTCGCTCTGGCGCTATTGATATCATCGTTATTGACTCGGTGGCTGCCTTGGTGCCAAAAAGTGAACTTGAAGGTGAGATGGGCGAGAGCAAGATGGGATTGCAAGCCAGGCTCATGTCTCAGGCTTTAAGAAAATTAACAGGAACAATCAGCAAAACAGGATGTGCTTGCGTGTTCATCAACCAATTGCGTGAGAAAATAGGGATTGTGTTTGGTAACCCGGAGACCACTACCGGTGGAAATGCTTTGAAGTTTTATGCTTCCGTACGATTGGATATCCGGAGAATTGGTCAAATCAAAGAGGCCGCTGATGACATTACCGGAAATCGCGTGAGGGTGAAAGTGGTGAAGAACAAAGTAGCACCACCGTTTAAAGTGGTTGAGTTTGACATCATGTATGGAAGGGGAATTTCTAAATCCGGAGAGATTGTTGATCTTGGCGTAGAGCTGAATGTTATACAGAAGTCAGGTTCATGGTTTTCTTATGATAGCAACAAGCTTGGCCAGGGTAGAGACACCGTAAAACAGTTGATTGAGGATAATCCGGAACTCATGGAAGAACTGGAGAAAAAAATCAAAGAGAAAATTTCAGGAGTAGCCACTGTGACGACAGTTGTAGAAGAAAAATAATCAAGCAGTCGGGGTTGAATTCGCTTGTGAATTCAGCCTCGATTTTTTTATGCCCTGATAGCTTCAACGGGATCAAGCCTCGCTGCCATCGCAGCGGGAACAATACCGGAAATCAAACCAATAGCGCAAGAGACTCCAAGACCCAATACAATATTCTTGAAGCTCAAAATCACCTCAAGACTACCGAAGGGCGCAAACGTAAGGAGGAATACTAAAAAAATACCGGTAAGTCCACCAATGAGACTGAGAAAGATGGCTTCAAACAAAAACTGAAATAGGATGAAATAGTTTTTAGCGCCTAGGCTTTTTTGCAATCCAATAATACTTGTCCTTTCCTTCACTGACACAAACATGATATTGGCAATACCAAAGCCTCCAACAAGAATGGAAAACCCTCCTATTATCCAACCGGCGACACCTATCACGTCAAAAAGACCACTGATTACGTTAGCCAGCGCCTCCGGTCTGTTTAACGCAAAATTGTCCTTGTCCAACGGACGCAACCCACGCCTGTTTCGCAACTGACCCCTCATTTCATTTTCCAACTCTACCAGTCCTATGTCAGTCTCCTTGCCTTTCACACCAATGCGGGATGACGTCTCATTCCATGCACCCGTACCGGTTTGATATAGTCTGCGGAAAGAATTATACGGAATAAAGCAACCGTAGTCATTACTGGGAGTACCGAGAAAGCTTTCGCCTTCCCGCTTTTGAACCCCTACAACTTTGAATTTTACGTTCTTGATTTTAATGTCCTCACCTACAGGACTGTGATTGGGATATAGTGCTTTGGCTACCTCGTAGCCCATGATGACCACATTTCTTCCACCCTCTATTTCATCAAAAGTAAAATAGCGGCCGTCATCGATGTTGAGATCAAACACATTATCGTATCCGGCACTAATTCCCCTCAGCATGATCTGGCCAATGCTGCTGCTCTCTTTCCTTACATTGATATTGCCCCGCACGGCAAAGATGGCTATGCCATCGTGTTGCTGAAGGTTGGTTTGCAAAAATTTAAATTCACCAAGGGATGCATTAGGTCGTTTCCAGTAATCCCACCACTTATATTCCTCTCCTCCATCACCACCCGGAAAAGGCCACTTTTCGGCATAAATTACCCCGGAGCCAAGAAATGAAAAACTGTCTTTGATATTCCGTTCAAGGGAGTCGACAATAGTAAAAACAGCTATAATCGCAAAAATGCCTATTGTGACGCCTAAAAGGGATAAAATAGTCCTGAGCAGATTGACTTTGAGGGCGCGAAAAGCGAATCGGAAGCTTTCAAAAATGAGTCTTGCGGTGAGCATATGCAATTGTTAGACGAAAAGATCGAATTTGAGTTACAAAAGTCATTAATTAAAACAAATCCTTATTTTTGCAACCTTGATTTGAAATGCCCTTTTGGGTATAGATAGAAAACCATGAAGTTATCCAAATTTAAGTTTGATCTTCCTAATAATCTGATTGCATCTCACCCAGCCGAAAACCGCGATGAAGCCCGCCTGATGGTACTGCATCGCCATAACGGAGAAATTGAGCATAAAACGTTTAAAGATGTTGTTGATTATTTTGATGAAGGTGACTTACTGGTGGCTAACGATACCATGGTATTTCCCGCCAGGTTATACGGGAGAAAGGAAAAAACGGGCGCTAAAATTGAAGTATTTCTATTGCGGGAATTGAATGCGGAAATGCATTTGTGGGATGTTCTTGTTGACCCGGCAAGAAAAATCAGGGTTGGCAACAAGCTATACTTTGGAGACGGAGACCTGGTAGCCGAAGTTATCGACAATACGACCTCACGCGGACGGACCATTCGTTTTCTTTTCGATGGCGATTCTGAATCATTCAGCAAAGTAGTGGAATCCCTGGGCGAAACACCTCTTCCAAAATACATTAAAAGAAAAATTGAACCTTCCGACAAGGAACGTTTTCAGACGATCTACGCAAAAAATAAAGGAGCCGTATCCGCGCCCACAGCCGGCATGCATTTCACAAAACAATTGCTGAAACGTTTGCAAATCAAAGGTGTGGACATGAGCTTCATTACACTGCATATCGGGTTGGGCACATTCCGTCAGGTAGATGTTGAAGATCTGACAAAACACAAAATGGATTCTGAGAACTATATGGTGGGCAAAGAGTGTGTTGATTTTGTGAACAAAGCGTTGGACGCCAAGAATAAAGTTTGCGCTGTTGGTACAACCACAATGCGCGCCCTCGAATCAGCCGTCTCTGCCGGAAACAGATTGAAAGAGCGCGAAGGCTGGACGGATAAATTCATTTTTCCACCATACGAGTTCAAGATTTGCAGCGCCATGATCACCAACTTCCACATGCCTGAGTCAACATTGCTGATGATGGCTGCTGCCTTTGGCGGATATGACCAGGTGATGAACGCCTACCAGGTTGCTAAAAAGGAAAAATACAAGTTCCTTACCTATGGCGATGCGATGTTGATCGTTTAGCATCCTCACTTCTCAAGTCGCCTTGCCAATTGATTCAAGCTTATTGAACAATAATTCTATTTTGTATCTTTGAATTATGTCGGCAATTACGAGAGATGAAATACTACTTCGGCTGCGTAAACAAAAGGATATTATTGTAAAAAAGTATCCCATTGAAAGTCTTGCGCTTTTTGGTTCTTATGCCAGAAATGAAGAAAGAGACAAAAGCGATGTTGACTTGTTGGTAAAATTTAATGGTCCCATCGGTTGGGAAATTGTAGACCTGGTTGAAGATTTAGAAAAGATTTTACAGGTAAAAAATATAGACCTGGTAAGCAGCAGGGCATTAAAACCACATTATAAATCCTATATAGAAAAAGATTTGATTTATGTCTGAACACGCTCCGTTGCTATTCATAAAAGATATGCTCGGAGCAATTCACGATATTTTGGAATATACCGATTCATATACTCTGGAAGCGTTTCATGCGGATAAAAAAACGCAAGCTGCCGTTGTCAGAAATCTTGAGATAATTGGAGAGGCGGCCAATCGATTGCCAGAATCGATAAAAAAATCTTATCCTGAAATTGAATGGAATAAGATTATTCGTTCACGGCATATTTTAATTCATGAGTATTCTGAAGTTGATTACGAAGTTGTTTGGCGGATTGTGAGTGTTCACTTGCCTCCCCTCGAAAAAGCCTTGGAAACTTTACTCATGGACCTGGAATGAATCTGAATGAATACGCTCTCATTGTAGCCGGAGGAAAAGGCGCCCGTATTAAAAGCACGCTGCCAAAGCAATTCATGGAGCTGGCAGGAAAGCCCGTGCTCCTTCACACCATAGAAGCCTTTTTACGTTATTCTCAGCGCATAAAAATTATACTGGTATTGCCTGAAGATGATTTTCCCATTTGGAAATCCATCTGCGAGCGTTACCAATTCACTTATCCTCTCATTTTACAAAAAGGCGGTGATTCCAGGTTTCAATCCGTAAGAAATGGTCTTGAAAAAATAGATGAGGATGGATTGGTAGCCATTCACGATGGGGTAAGACCTCTGGTGAGTGAAGATATTATTGCGGCCTCCTTCCGACTGGCTTCCGTTCATCAGTCGGCAGTAGCAGCGGTGCGTTTAAAAGAGTCCATCCGTATGACGGACCAAAACAATACCAAAGCGATGGATCGATCGCTGTTCAGAATTATTCAAACACCACAAACATTTGCCATTGGCCTGATCAAAGATGCTTACCGGCAAAAAGAGAATCCAAGCCTGACCGATGATGCCAGTGTAGCCGAAAGAAGCGGACATGGTATTTCACTGTTTGAAGGAAGTTATGAAAACATCAAAATCACCACATCGGAAGATCTGGCTATTGCTGAAGGCTTGCTGCTCAGGAGAAATGAGCATAAAGCAGATTATCCCCAAGGGGATGTTGATAATCGCATCTAAAAACGGGGGTAATCTCAAATGCGAATTCCATCTGACCTAAATAAAAAATTATTAACAGATGAAACAAAAAAGGCTGACTTCTATCAGACACCTTTTCCATTAACAAAATGTTACGTCAATACTCATCCTCATTGAAGAAGAAGTCCTCTTTGGTAGGGTAATCGGGCCAGATTTCCTCAATACTCTCATAGGGTTGTCCATCATCCTCCAATTCCTGCAGGTTCTCCACCACTTCCAGGGGTGCACCGGAACGGATCGAAAAATCTATCAATTCATCTTTGGTTGCCGGCCAGGGTGCATCTTCCAGATAGGAAGCAAGTTCGAGTGTCCAATACATATAATTCCCTCCTTTTAATTTTTTCGCAAAAATAGAATTAAACCCTTACGGAACAATAGCGCCCCCACAATTTGAGTCATAGCAAAAAACACTCCCTTTTTGCAAAAAGAAACATTTATCGGGGCAGGCTTCACGGGTTGGGCCAAAATGATCATATTAGCGACTCCAAAAAAAGTTTTGATCCTGATGGCTGACGAAAAAATAATCTTCTCCATGAGTGGGGTAAACAAAATTTACCCCCCCAATAAGCAAGTTTTAAAAAACATTTACTTGTCCTTTTTTTACGGAGCTAAAATTGGCGTACTGGGTTTAAATGGGTCCGGTAAGTCATCGTTGTTAAGGATTATTGCAGGTATTGATAAAGAGTTTCAGGGGGAAGTTGTCTCTGACCTGGGGTTCACCACAGGCCTGCTTGAGCAAGAACCTCAATTGGACAAAACAAAGACGGTTAAAGAAATTGTTGAAGAAGGCGTAAAGGAGACCGTTGATTTACTTCGAGAGTTTGAAGAAATCAACAATAAATTTGGCGATGCCGAGGTATTGGAAAACCCTGATGCCATGGAGAAGCTCATCAACCGGCAGGGAGAAGTACAGGAAAAACTGGATGCGATTGGTGCCTGGGAACTTGACCATAAGCTGGAGCGCGCCATGGACGCCTTGAGATGCCCTCCGGCAGATGCCAAGGTAGAGCACCTCTCCGGTGGAGAGAAGCGAAGAGTAGCCCTTTGCCGGCTGCTGCTGAGGGAGCCTGATGTACTCCTGCTGGACGAACCAACCAACCACCTCGATGCCGAATCGGTGCATTGGCTGGAAGAACACTTGCGGCAATACAAGGGCACCATCATCGCGGTAACCCACGATCGTTACTTTCTGGATAACGTAGCGGGCTGGATTCTTGAACTTGACCGGGGCGAAGGCATTCCCTGGAAAGGAAATTACTCCTCGTGGCTCGATCAAAAATCAAAACGCCTCGCACAAGAGGAAAAAACTGAGTCTAAGAGACAGAAAACCCTGGAGCGCGAACTGGAGTGGGTACGCATGGGCCCAAAGGGCAGGCAAGCAAAAGGAAAAGCCCGCCTTAGCGCTTATGAAAAGTTGCTAAGTCAGGAAACAAAGGAACGTGAGGATAAACTGGAATTGTTTATTCCGCCCGGTCCACGACTTGGCAATAAAGTCATCGAAGCCAATGGTGTTTCAAAAGCCTATGGCGATAAACTGCTTTATGAAAATCTAACCTTCTCCCTGCCTCCAGCCGGCATCGTGGGGATTATCGGGCCAAACGGTGCCGGTAAGACTACCCTTTTTAAAATGATTATCGGTAAGGAGAAACCGGACAACGGGACATTTAGTGTGGGCGAAACCGTACAAATTGCCTATGTGGATCAGGAACATGATGATCTGAAACCAGACGACACGGTATGGCAAGCCATCACCGGTGGCAATGAATTGATGGAATTGGGTGGAAAGCAAATTAACTCCCGAGCTTATGTGAGCAAGTTCAACTTTGGCGGAACGGATCAGCAAAAGAAAGTAAAAGAACTTTCAGGGGGGATGCGAAACAGGGTTCATCTTGCCATTGCCCTAAAACAGGGTGGCAATTTACTCCTGCTGGATGAGCCTACCAATGATTTGGATGTAAATACATTGCGTGCGTTGGAAGAAGCGCTGGATAATTTTGCGGGTTGCGCTGTTATTATTTCTCACGACAGGTGGTTTTTAGACCGGGTGTGCACACACATTCTGGCCTTTGAGGGAGACTCTCAGGTATTTTGGTACGAGGGAACTTTTAGTGACTATGAGGAGAACAAAAAGAAACGGTTGGGCGATGATCAGCCACATAGAATCAGGTATAAAAAACTTGTCAAGTAGATTCCGGAGATCATTCTACTCACCCCACCGTAATGAATGCGCTTTATACAATCATTCTCCTGACGCTCTCCAACACTTTTATTACTTTCGCCTGGTACGGGCATTTAAAATTCAAAGACATGAAATGGAGCGAGAGCCTACCGCTACTATCCATCATACTGATAAGTTGGGGGTTGCCTTTATTGAATATTTATTACAAGTACCTGCCAATAGGATTAGCTATAAACAAAATGGTTGACCATTTTCATTAGCAGAGCTTAAAGTCATTCATGAGGCAATCACCTTGGTGGTCTTTGTTGCTTTTTCAATCGTATTTTTCAAAACGGAAACTTTCAAATGGAATCATATGATCGGGTTTGTGTTATTGGTCGGTGCCGTGTATTTTATTTTCAAGAAAATAAATTTATCCTCCTGAAAAATTCACAACCTCAATGACCTACATGTCGGCCTCATGACTTTTTGATGCATTACTCTGTGTTTCTCAATTTCTATGAAACTATGGCGGCCCGGAAATAGTTGTAGTCCCATTTGATAGTAGTAGTTTTAAAAAAACCAAAAAAATTTAACACATGAAAACAATTCAACCTTTAATTACCATGCTTTTGCTTACCATAAGCACAGCTATTTTTGCCCAAACTGAAGCAAAAACCATCACCCTTGAACAAACACCAGGAAAATTCACCACGGAAACCCTTACGTTAAAGCCGGGTAACTATGTGTTTGAAGTAGCCAATGAAGGTGTTGATCACGAAGTAGCATTTTTTCTACAAAGTGAAAAAGACAAGGAGAGCACTGAGTTTAGCACCGCACTTCCAAATTCTGGCTTGAGCAAAGTAGTTAAGGACGGAGAAACCGCTAAATCCGGTATTGTCGAGTTGAAAAAAGGAACTTATGTTTACAGTTGTCCTATGAATCCGACTCCGAAATACACCTTGATCGTGCAATAACTGTATTTAGAAAGAGGAGTCTATTCGACTCCTCTTTTTTTTGTACGTCATGTACTATATATACTAATTTTTTCCTGAGACAGCCTGTACCTTAATACCGTGTCTCACTTGGCCTGCATGTATATCGTTCCTGGATCTGCCATTTCAATCACAGTATGTCCTCCAAGACTACCTTGAACAATCTTTCAATTTAGCAAGTTCAATTTATTACTTCTTAAATGAAGGTTCTCTTTTTAGAAGAGTAATTAATACCAATTCCATATGCCCGATTAATGAGTATATTTTCCTATCCGTATGCCGAAATCAAAAATTCAAGACATGTTTTTTTGAATTAATGCGAATCGATATAGGAATCAGGCCTATGTATCCGGGCTTAGATCAAGAACCCATGAGGTGGAAATTGTGAATTTCCAAACCCCAAGTCTACAAATAAATTACAAAAAGTGATTTGATCTACATTTTCTACTTTTATCTTTCGCCAACTTACCTATTCAATTCATGGAACAGAGCCTTTTAATCGCTGTTTTTTTACCCATGGCGCTGGCGTTTATCATGTTGGGCATGGGCCTGTCATTAACGCTTTACGACTTCAAACGCATTCTGATATACCCAAAAGCCATGATCATTGGTTTGATTTCTCAACTGATTTTGCTTCCGATTTTGGGTTTTGCGCTGGTCTCTATCTTTGCGATGGATGGAGCTCTGGCTGTAGGTGTGATAATCCTTGCCGTTTGCCCGGGAGGCCCAACATCCAACCTCATCTCTCACCTGGCTAAGGGTGACATAGCCCTTTCCATCAGCCTTACTGCTATTTCCTCTGTGATTACTGTTGCTACTATTCCTGTGCTCGTTAACTACTCCATTCTACATTTTGGTGAAGAGGGTAGTGTAACGTTGCCGATCTTTCAAACAATCGGACAAATTGTAGGCGTCACATTGCTTCCTGTTAGCATAGGAATGATTATTCGCAAGATGCGTCCTGAAGCATCCATGAGAGCCGAACGACCTTTCAAAATAGCATCCGGTGTATTTTTTGCATTAATACTTATTGCTGCCATTATTAAAGAGCGAGCAAACATTGTTGAGTACTTCTACCTTGTCGGTCCCGTAACATTGCTTCTCAACGTGGCGACCATGGCCATGGGAATCCTGGTGGCGAGGATTTTTCTACTTCCCCTAAAACAGCAAATAACCATCGGAATAGAATCTGGTATTCAAAACGGAACACTTGGTCTGATGATTGCTGCCACACTTTTACAAAACAGTACTATGACCATACCGATTGCTATTTACAGCCTGATCATGTTTGTTACGGCTATTGCCATCATCTATACGGGCAACCGGTTGATAATCGATTAATTCAAATTTAATTAGTCAATCCCTTCAGGAGGTTTGATCGCAGATGAGTTTAAATACAACTGTTCTCGGGTTGGCTATAGTCCACAATTTGTTTACGGAAGTTGAATCCGGTAAAATAGCGTGAACTATTTTATTTCCTCCCCTGGCTTGGTCTTCCAACGCTCATGCATCCATACCCACTGAGCCGGATGTGATCTCACCTGCCCTTCAATGAATCGGGTATAATTTTGTGTATTGGCAATCATGTCCTGCTCTTCATCACCGGTATTAACCAATGGAATTTCAGGAAGTAAATGCATGTGTTGCCAGTTATCTTCACCCAAATAAATATAGGAGGGAACCACAGCGGCACCGGTCTTCATTGCAAGAATGGCAGCACCTACCGGTGTTGCGGCCTTCATCCCAAAGAAATCAACAAATCGACTCTTTACTTTTGTATCCTGATCGATTAGAATCGCAACCGAACCTCCAGTTTTCAAGGCTTTAATTAGTCGGAGTGTTTCTTTGCCACGCTCTACAGCAACAGCGCCATAAGCATTGCGGTAGTTAAATAACAATTCATTGAGTCGTTCATCTTTCAACGGTGTACCGATGATATTGGGTTTCAAACCGCGCAAGGCCATGTTGACAACTTGCAGATCAAAGGCACCCAAGTGGCACGTCAGAAAGATTACCCCTTTTTCTTTTGCCATGGCTGCGTCAGCGTGTTCGAGGCCGTAGGTTTTCACAAACCGGTTGAGGTCATCTAAGGATTTTACCTTTCGCGCCCGCAGTACATCCCCGGCGTTCTTACCCAGCATTTTAAATGTCTCTTTACTGAGATCAAGAATTTCACGCATGGATTTCTCATGGCTATAAGCAAGACCCAGGTGAAGGATGACAAGTTCTCTTGTCTGGTTGGCGAAAGAATAAGCTATACGACCCAACACACTGCAAAACCACAGCCACACCACTCTGGGAATACTATTGGAGAAAAAAATCAAAAAGCGCACAAAAAAGTAGACAAAGGTGTACTTAAAGCGCTTTTTCAGTGGTCTTTCGGACATAGCAGTGGGCAAAGATAAGGTTAGCTTTTATTACTTTCACGAGAATTAAATTGCTATTTACCCACTAAAGCCATCTATGAAAGTTATTTACCTGGTTCGTCACGCCAAATCAAGTTGGCATGATCATTCACTTCGTGATTTTGACAGACCATTAAATGAGCGAGGTATACGGGATGCTCCCCGCATGGGCAAACGGCTAAAAGAACGGGAAATCGCACCCAATCTGATGGTGAGCAGCCCGGCTGTAAGGGCGTTCACCACATGCAAAGAAATTGCCGGCGTGCTCGGTTATGGCGAAAATAGAATGGTAACGGATAAACGAATCTACCATGCAAGCGAAGAAGTGTTACTCCGTATTATTCAGGAGTTTAATGAAAATTATGAGTCGGTAATGTTGTTCGGTCATAACCCCGGATTAACGGATTTTACCAATTTGCTGCTTAATGAAAACATAATGAATATCCCTACGTGCGGAGTTGTGGCAGGCAAACTAAACATTAAGAACTGGAACGAGGCAAAGGCCGGATGCGGCAAACTGCTATTTTTTGATTTTCCCAAAAAATACAAGAAGAAATCGGATTAATGATGTACCGGCAATAAATCCACTGCTTTTCTTTTTAAAAAACCTTGCTCTTTAAATCGATAACCGATCACAAGCCGAAATGTACCCGACCCGTATTGCATGGTAACATTTTCATAGGTTATATTTCTGGACTGCGTTGTGACACTCATTCCACCAAAGAACCTGTCCCCATTATATCCGATTCCAATCCTGCCCTGGGAATAAAGATCAATTCGGATATCATCGTGAGCCCGATCAGCTGCCTCTTCATACCTTATCCAGAAATGGGCAGGTCCCAGTATTAAAGTAAGATTGAGAAAAAACTTATCCATGACAAACGTATGACTATACCCGGGGCCGAATCCCAGGGAGGTAAACCTCATTTGCCTTGCCTGCGAGCCTTCACCCCACAATGCCCATTGCGAACGAGCAACAAGGGCTGAGTCGGCTTTCATGGAAAAAGTCGAGAGCACATAACTTATCAAAAAAGAACCCTTGCTCACCTTTTGTCGTTCGCTAAAAATGTAAGGCGCTCGCAGAGAGAATTGGTTGTGGTTAAAAATATAGGCAAAACTCATCCCATAATTTTTTGTGTTAATATCGGCTCGTTGAGGAAAAGGCTGGTCTTCTGGAATTATTTGATCAGGGGATTCCGTATAAAAACCGCTGTACTTTTGATAAAACATATCGGCAAACCATTTTTTGGTAATGGCCGTAACTTGCAAATCCTTTGCTTCGCTTTTCCCATAAATAAATCTGCTTTGAGCTGCTAAGGGTGTAGAGAATGCAATCCGCAGATTGACATCAAAAAGATTAACATTTACCCCCAGGCTATACGCAATATTTGATTTGTAGGCATATCGTTTTGTGTTGTCGTCAGCGGCAATCACATCAAAATCGAGGTTGTCTCTTTCTATAAGTGGACCTAAAAAAAAGTAATCCGCATAGGAGTAAATGAATTCCGTGCGAATGGAGTCACGATGTTGTGCAGATACCGAAGCACACGGTGCTAATAAAAATGAAATCCCTACCAGCCGGTAAATAATCATTAAAGAATGTATTCGCTCAAATCCCTATTCTTTACCAGACCGCTCAATTTTTCTTTAACCATGGCCTCGGTCACCAGAATTTTAGAATTGACTCCAATCTTGTCAGGCACATCAAAAAGAAAATCATTGAGCAATTTACTAACTACCGTATGCAATCGCCGGGCTCCGATATTTTCCAATTCAGCATTTAAGTCAAACGCTGTTTGCGCTATGGCATCCAGTGACGGTTCATCAAATTCGATACGAACCCCCTCCGCCTCAAAGAGTGCGGTGTACTGTTTAGTCAACGCATTCTTTGGTTCTTTCAAAATCCTGACAAAATCTTCTTTGGTAAGATTGTTGAGTTCGACCCGAATGGGAAATCTGCCTTGAAGTTCGGGAATCAAGTCCGATGGCTTTGACATATGAAATGCGCCTGCCGCTACAAATAAAATGTGATCCGTTTTTACCACACCGTGTTTGGTATTGACGGTGCTTCCCTCTACAATCGGCAACAGGTCGCGTTGCACACCTTCTCTGCTTACATCAGGGCCTCCCTTCTTCCCGGCACCGGAAGCAACCTTGTCAATCTCATCGATAAAAATGATTCCGGAATTTTCAGCTACGCGGATTGCTTCTTCTTTTACTTCATCCATATCGATAAGCTTGGATGCCTCTTCCTCCAGAAGCAACCTACGGGCCTCGGCAACGGTCACCTTCCGCTTCTTAGGTTTTTTTGGCAACATGCCATTAATCATATCCTGCAAGTTCATCATCGAAGCCTCATCCATCATTCCTGCGCCTATCATGCCAATTCCTGAGCCCCCTTTCTGGTTGACTTGTACATCAATTTTTCGGTCTTCCAACTCTCCATTTTTGATCTTCTCCCTGAATAGGTTCCGTGTCCTTTCATTCAGTTCAGCATCAGAAGCAGGCGTTTCTAATTGGCCCTCCGAATAGGGCGCAGGTACAGCTCGTACCGTTACTCCTTTTAGCGGTGGAATCAGCGCATCCAGAATAATTTCATCTACTATCCCCGCTGCTTTTTCTTTTACTTCCTCTTTTTTTCTGGATTTCACCATGTTCACAGCCTGTTCCACCAAATCACGAACCATGCTTTCCACATCCCTTCCCACATAACCCACTTCGGTAAACTTTGAAGCTTCAACTTTTACAAACGGAGCATCGGCTAACTTTGCCAACCTTCTGGCAATTTCAGTTTTTCCTACTCCTGTAGCGCCGATCATCAATATATTGTTGGGCACTATTTCAGCCTGCATTTCTGAACCCACACTCATGCGTCTCCATCGGTTGCGTAATGCAATGGCTACATTTCGCTTCGCATCATTTTGGCCGATGATGTATTTATCCAGTTCCTCTACAATCTGACTTGGCGTCAAATAATTTGCGTTCATCATATATTCTATGCGCTTAGTAAATTTTTTTTGTGTTTATAGTTACTGACACCTGATAGGCGCCACCGGTTACATACCCAGCTCTACTGATTGTAAAACTAAGTCGTTTTAGTTTGGCAACCGCACCCACAGTAAAACCGGACCCACCTCCTGCACTTTCCAATTTCAATTCCTTGTGTCGAAGAAAATTATATCCCAGAAGTAAATTTATATTCCTGTGTATCAGCAATTCCGCTCCAAAGGTAAGGTGACTAACCACCTTATCCAATGCACCGGCAGGATCTGCTCCATTGCCGGTATCTTCATACGGAATAGTGTAGTCATTTAGGTGATAGGCCGTCATTGAAAATCGCAAAGGCATATGCGAAGGTTTAAAACTAATACCTGCCTGTACATCAAAAGGTAATGTGGATGAACTTGTTGGGGAGAATTCACTGAGTACCAAGCCCGCATTCTTAATAACCAACCCGACACTTAAGTCCTGTTCTGGATGAACAAACGCACCCCCTAGGTCAATCAATACAGCTGTAGCGCGATATCCTGCCAGGTTGGAAAATACACCTTTTACATTTACACCTAATCTAAAATGATTGATCTCGTGTGATTTGCCAATGACCAATGATGTTTCGCCGGACTCAAAGTCTCCCAGCGACAACCCAACGGCATCATATCCCTGAATGCTGCCAAGACTCAAATGATTCACGGCAAAACTTACAGGGCCAATTTTATTAAATGCATGTTGATAAGAGAAACTGGAGAATCCCGTATTGGCAAAATAAAAAAGGTGGCTGGCCGATGCCCACCCGTTCAGTGTATCTGAGGCAAGTGCTGGGTTATTCTGAAAATAATTTACATTGAAGTCAGCACGGGAAACATTTATTCCGCCTGTGGCCGAAACTGCAGCGTCAACGGGAAGCGCCAGTGATGTAAAGGAGTTAGTTACCGATTGGCTGTTAACGACAGCTTTTGGAATCAGCAATAGGAAGCTGACCGCCGCTAAGGTGACCATCAATCCTCCTCCAAAATGGTTGGCCTGATTCATTCACGGCAAGTTAGCAAAGCTAGGCGTACTCAAAATTAGTTTTGCCTGTCTTCACTTAATTCAAATTGAATTGGGCTAGAAACCTTTTCCCTGAGCAAGGCGATCGTCAAAACCTCCTCTACCGTGTCTACAAAATGAAATTTGAGCCCGCGAACATAATTCTTTTCAATTTCATTGATATCGCGTTTATTCTTACTACTGAGAATAATTTCTTTGATACCACTTCGCTTGGCTGCCAGAATTTTTTCTTTGATACCTCCAACCGGTAATACCTTGCCCCTCAACGTTATTTCTCCAGTCATAGCCAATTTTGATTTTACTTTTCGCTGAGTAAAAATTGATGCCAACGATGTCAACATCGTAATACCGGCTGAAGGTCCGTCTTTTGGAATGGCTCCGGCCGGTACATGTACATGCAGATCGTATTGTTGAAATATTCGGTTATCAATTTTCAAACTGGCTGCCTTAGATTTCAAATAAGAAAGCGCGGCAACTGCCGACTCCTTCATCACGTCTCCCAGTTGACCGGATAACGTAAGTACTCCCTTTCCTTTGCTTAAACTTGACTCAACAAACAAAATATCACCACCTACCTGAGTCCATGCCAGTCCGGTTACTACACCTGCAGATTCATTATCCTGATAGAGTTCTTCATCAAATAGTTCAGCACCCAATACCTTAACAACAAAGGATGTGGTCACTGATTTTGGAACCTCCTCCTCCATGGCTATTGATTTGGCCAGGTGACGGGTCACTGAACCAATCTTCCTCTCCAGGTTTCTCACACCGGATTCCCGGGTATAACTCTCAATGATTTTCCGAATTGCGTCACTCTCAAATTTTATTTTTTTGCTCTTAATCCCATGCTCATCAAATTGTTTGGGAATAAGGTGGCGTTTGGCTATTTGTTCCTTCTCCTCCACGGTATAACCAGATATATCAATCACTTCCATTCGGTCGCGAAGAGCCGGATGTATTGTCTCAAGCGAATTTGCAGTAGCAATAAACAGCACTTTGGAAAGATCATACTCTACGTCCAGGTAATTATCCGCAAAGGTGTTGTTCTGCTCCGGATCGAGCACCTCCAGCAATGCAGAAGACGGATCACCCCTGAAATCTGAACGCACTTTATCAATTTCATCTAAAATAAACACCGGATTAGATGACTTTGTCTTCTTGATATTCTGTAAAATTTTACCCGGCATAGCACCCACATAAGTCTTTCTGTGTCCGCGAATCTCCGCTTCATCATGTACTCCTCCCAGCGACATGCGCGTATATTTTCGCTGCAATGATTCAGCAATGGATTTGCCAAGAGATGTTTTTCCTACTCCGGGAGGTCCATGTAAACAAAGTATAGGGCCTTTCATATCCTGTTTCAGCTTCAATACAGCCAGGTATTCCAATATTCTGTTCTTCACTTTGGTAAGGCCAAAGTGATCCTTATCGAGAATGCGTTTGGCTCGCTTAAGGTCAAAATCATCTACTGTGTAATTTCCCCACGGTAAGTCGAGCATAAACTCAACATAATTCATTGCCACCGGAAACTCAGCAGCCTGTGGGTTGACGCGTTGAAGCTTATCCAATTCTTTGTTGAAATGCGCTTCCACTTCTTTGGTCCACTTTTTTTCCTTGCCCAACGCTCTCAGTCTTTCAATTTCCTTGTCAGGTCCATCAAAACCCAATTCATCCTGCAGTACTTTAATTTGCTGGCGCAAAAAATAATCACGCTGCTGCTGATCAATATCGGTATGCACCTTCCGCTGGATCTCATACTTGATCTCCAACATCTGGATCTCCTTTAGCATGTATTTAAGCAGCAAAGTACCGCGTTCAATAATCCGGTTGGTCTCCAGGATTTTTTGCTTTTCACCAACTTCTACATTCAGGTTTGAGGAGAGAAAATGTATCAAAAATGGAGTACTGTGGATGTTATCCAACGCAACCTGAGCCTCCTGGGGAATTTCAGGATTCAGTTTCAATATCTTTGAAGCAGCATCCTTTAGCGATTGAATCAATGCCTTCACCTCGTGACTCTTCAGTTCCTCTTTCGGATCGGATAACAGTTCAATTCTGGCTGTCAGGTACGGATCTTCATTCGAGAATTCCTTCACGGAGAACCGATTCTTTCCCTGAATAATAATAGTGGTGTTTCCATCCGGCAAGACCAACATTTTAATAATTCGGGCGATGGTACCAAAGCGATAAAGATCTTCAGCCGCCGGCTCCTCGGTATTTTTTGTTTTCTGTGCGATGACACCAACTATACGGTTTCCCTGATAAGCTTTCTTGATCAGCCGGATTGATTTTTGCCTGGTAACTGTAATAGGTATAACCACGCCGGGAAACAACACTGTATTTTTTATCGGAAGAATAGAAAGTTCTTCGGGCAGATCTTCGGGTTTTATATCCGATTCCTGCTCAGGATTTATCATCTGAATCAGGTCTTCGGAATCATCTTGTACGATAGGAGCTATTTCCAGGGATTTAAACATATGAATATAATGTGCCAAATTGGCACCTAAATACGATCGTTATTTAAAAATTAAATTGCAGCATAGAATGGTCAATAGCAATGCCAAAACCGTTTTAATGCATGAAAATTGCTTAAACTTATGAATACCCGTCTTTACTTCCACTTTAGCATAGCGTGAAAAAGTACATTATAATAGCTCTTACAACTGTTGCCATGCTTTTTTGTTTCTTGGCGGAAGCCCAAAAAAGACAAAAAAAGCTCAAAAATGCGGGGGTATTTACACTGAGCGACTCAATCACCGCGTACAGCCAGTCTGACATATTCGACTTCCCGAACGTAAACAAAATTCGTTTTTATCAAAATGAGAGAGAATTGGAGCAGATTGAACGATTTGACAATGCCGGGGTAGCAGATAAAATGTATGCCGAACTAAAAAAATATGTAAGAAATTTTGGTGTTGAGAATTTCAGTAAGAACGTTCCTATGCTTTGGAACCTGGCCAGACTATCCGAATCCCAGGGTCAGCCGGGCGAGTCTATTCTTTTATATAAACTAATCCTTAAACATCACCAGCAGGGAATCAACATCGATGATTTATTCCACATCTACGATTCCATAGAAACCGACAAGAAAGAATATTATGTGCCGTTGGATTATTACTATGAATTGGTAAACCTTAGAAAAGAAATTGACACGTTGCGTCCTCCCCAGTCTGTACTTATCAACATGGGGGACGACATCAATTCTCTGAAAGAAGATTACGGGCCGACAATTGGTAATGTTGACGATATTCTTCTATTTACTTCCAAAAGAAATATTCATTATGTCGCCGGTGAGCGTGTTGTTGATGAAGATCTTTTTTTTAGCAAGATGGAACCCGGTGGATATTGGGGAAAAGCTCAGGAATTCAAAACCATTAATACCAATTACAACGAAGGCTCTGCCTGCCTGAGTAAAGATGGCAGGTTTTTGTTCTTCGCCCGCTGCAATGCGCCCGGTTCATTGGGCAACTGTGATTTGTACGTGAGCGAGCTTGGCGCGGATAGCGTATGGAGCGCAAGCAAAAACCTGGGTGAACTTATTAACAGCAGCGGATGGGATTCGCATCCCAGTTTGACTCACTCCGGTGACACACTTTACTTCGCATCCAACCGGGTCGGCGGATTTGGTCTGTCTGATATTTATTTCTCAGTAAAAGACGAGAAAGGCAACTGGCAGAAAGCACAGAATGCCGGCCCGGTTATTAATACGCGCAATAGCGAAGTGAGTCCATTCTTTCACCATAAATTCAATGTGCTCTATTTCAGCTCCAACGGACATGCGCTTAATTTTGGTGAATTCGATATCTATAAATCCTATTCCAGAAACAACCATTGGACCGAACCGAGAAACATTGGACCCCTTGTCAATGGCAGCGGCAGTGAGTATTATTTCACCATTGACTCCGAATCAAAGTTTCTCTATTACGCCAAGTCATCCGAAGAGGATAGTCAAAATCTGGATCTGTTTTCCTTTCCGGTACCTATGGAGGCGCAACCCGAAGCTGTTGTAAATTTAAAAGGGTCGCTCAAAAGCAGCCAAACCGGACAACCCCTAAAGGGAATTGTATCCATCATAGATCTTGATGAGGGGGTGGAAGTAGCTCCAAAATATTTGCGGGAAGATGGTAGTTTTGATTTTAGCTTAATCAATAAAAGGAATTACTTGCTTATCATTCAGGGAGATGATTTTTTCAGAATTGAGGAATTATTCTTCCTGGATGGTGAATTGCAATTGGACAGGGAAGCCGATCCCATCGAAAGCAAAATCGCTTTTGAGTCTTTGGAATTTGAAAATGGCAAAGCTGAAATCCTGGAGGTAATGCATCGTGACCTGGACAAGGTTGCCAATTTTTTGATTGACCATCCTTCACTGCATTTGAGAATATCCGGCCATACCGATTCTGCCGGCCGAGAAGAAGCAAATCTGAAATTGTCGCAAGATCGTGCCGATGCTATCAAGACTTACCTCACCAATGCTTTCGGAATTGATCCACAGCGTGTTGACGCAATTGGGTACGGCAGCGCGAAACCCATTGTAGAAGAATTGAGCGACAAAGATCGCCAACTCAACCGAAGAGTTGAATTTGAAATATTTAAAGAATGATTATCCGCCGGTAATAAGCTTGGCAATGTCGTTGTAGAACACAAACACCATCAGCACCAGCAGCATTGCCATGCCTATCTTCAATGCGGTTTCGAAAAATTTCTCTGAAGGCTCCTTTCCACTAATCATTTCATACAATAAGAAAACTACGTAACCTCCATCCAATGCTGGAATAGGCAGAAGGTTCATGAAGGCCAGCACCATGGAAAGTAAGCCCGTCATTCTCCAGAACCTTTCCCAATCCCACTCAGTTCCAAAAGCCTGGGCCATTCCAATTGGTCCTGATAATGATTTTTGAAATGAAATGTCTCCCGAGAAAATTTTCTTAAAAGCTTTTAGCTGAAGGAAAATTACACCGAAAGCTCTTTCCGTTCCCAATCCGACGGATTCACCTAATCCATAATTCACATAGGCCAATTGATCTTTATCAAGTCCTCGGGGCAGAAAACCGATTACATTATATCCCCTGAAACTTTCCCTGAACGTCAACACTTCACCCTCACGCTGAATTTTAAAAGTGATAGTATCCCGCGGACCGGATTTCACAATGGCAATAACCTCATCCTGAAACGTAACGGGTTTATCATCCACTTCAAGGAATCGATCACCTGGCTTCAAGCCAACCTTGTTGCTGATACTTTCCGCTTCGGTAGTCGGCTCATCGCCTATCTGAAAAGGAGCAACTTTTGAAATCCTTCCCACAACAGCAGGTATGCGCGGAATTAAATAATTTGATATCGCATCTTTCCGATTGAAGTTCTCAATGAAATTAGAAGGAATTGGAATATCAATTTCCTGACCATTTCTCAGCACCGTGTAATATGAATCCTGAGACAATAGTACATCGGGTTTAGCTACATCCTGAAAGTCGGTGAAATCTTTGCCATTAATCTTGATAATCTTATCTCCGGTTTGAAATCCTATCTGCTTTCCCAGCTCCAATGCCTCAACACCACCGTTGTTGTTGATTAAATCTTTGGGTATGTAGGTATCCCCCAGAAAATAAGTAAGACCAATAAAAATGAGGACTCCCGTAATCACATTCACGATTATTCCGCCCAGCATGACGATCAATCGTTGCCAGGCCGGCTTAGACCTGAACTCCCACGGCTGCGGCGCTTGTTTCATCTGCTCCTTGTCCATGCTCTCGTCCACCATGCCGGCAATTTTTACATAGCCGCCCAGCGGAAACCAACCTATACCATATTCCGTATCGCCCTTCTTGAATTTTACAAGCGAAAAATTAAGCACATTGGCCATAGGAAAGAGAAAATCAAAAAAGAGATAGAATTTCTCTACTTTGATATTAAACATTCGGGCGGTAACAAAATGCCCCCACTCATGCACCGCTATTAAAATTGAAAGGCTCAGCAGGAGCTGGGCCGTCATAATCATTCCTTCCATTCTTATTTTTCTTTGCTACTTACTTTTTAATAATCTCCTTTGCCCTGATTCGCGTTTCGCGATCGGTAGCTATATAATCGTCTAAATTCGGATGAGCCACAAAATCTATTCTCTTCAGGCATCCCTCCACAATTTCCGGCATGTCCAAAAAACCAATTCGGTCCATTAAAAATTCCTCCACAGCCACCTCATTTGCCGCATTCAGCACACAAGGCATATTCCCACCCATACTCAACGCTTCGAAAGCCAATGCAAGATTACGAAAAGTTTCCGTATCGGGCTTTTCAAAAGTGAGGGATGGGTATTGGGCAAAGTCAAATCGCTCAAATTCACTCTTTAAACGGGATGGATAGGTCATGGCAAATTGAATGGGTAAACGCATATCAGGCAATCCAAGTTGCGCTTTGATAGAGCCGTCCTCAAATTGCACCATGGAGTGAATAATTGATTGAGGATGAACTATTACCTCAACCTGCTCAGGTTTCATATTAAAAAGCCACCTCGCTTCGATCACTTCAAGCCCCTTATTCATGAGGGTTGCCGAATCAATGGTCACCTTTGCTCCCATTGTCCAATTAGGATGTTTCAAAGCCTCTTTTTTGGTGACTCCGGAAAGTTCCTCCTTTCGTTTTCCACGAAATGGTCCTCCCGATGCAGTTAAAATGATTTTCTCAATTCGGTTATCAAATTCACCTACAATGCATTGGAAAATGGCAGAATGTTCGGAATCAATAGGATATATATTTACTCCCCGCTCCCTGGCCATTCCCGTAATCAACTCACCGGCAACCACCAAGGTCTCCTTATTGGCCAGGGCTATGGGTTTGCCGGCCTCGATGGCTTTGATCGTTGGCAATAGTCCGGCATAACCAACAAGTGCTGTTACCACCAGATCAATGGAATCCATTTGCGTGACAGAAGCCAAGGCGTTCTCACCGGCAAATACTTTGATATCCAATTGATTCAATGCATCATACACTTTCTTGTAATGTGATTCATTGGTGATTACAACTGCGTTGGGTTTAAATTTTTTCGACTGTTCTATAAGCAGATCTGCGTTGTTTTGAGCCGTCAGTACCTCTACTTCAAACTGGTCTTGATGTGAATCAATCACTTCCAGTGTTTGTATGCCAATACTTCCTGTGGAGCCGAGGATGGCAATTCTCTTTCTTGTGTTCAATTCCGATTAATTATTTTAATGAAATTACGAGGTGTACTTTTGCAATTCATCTGCTATTTTCCTGTCGTTTGACAATCTAGGTACTTTATTTTGACCTCCCAATTTACCCAACGACCTCATGTATCCAATAAATGCATTTTTGCGCAAAGGCGTGATCACCAAAGTTCTGAGAATATTGCCTGCAATTAAATCATCGTAGTAAACATTAAGCCTTCGCAAATGTTCATCCAACCTGGTTGAAAATAACTGAAGATCAGCTGGTGGATTTGCAAACTCAACCAGCCATTCATGGTGTGGCAAGCCCGAGGAGGGCGTTACCTGAGGAGCAACCGTAAATTCAACAAGTTCAACTTCCGGAAATTGTTCCATAGTAGCCTTCATCGTTTTTTCTACCTCCTCCCCGATTACGTGTTCACCAAATGCAGAGATGAAATGCTTTATCCTTCCGCTTACAATAATCCTGTAAGGATTTTTTGATACAAATCTGATCGTGTCGCCAATTGAGTAACCCCACAGGCCAGCGTTGCTATTGATGATCAACGCATAATTTTTTCCCAACTCAACGTCTGCGACTGAAAGCCTGGTAGGGTTTTCATTGAAGTATTCATCGGCCGGGATAAATTCATAAAAGATTCCTGAATTCAATAACAGTAGCATGCCTTCCTGATGCTGCGAATCCTGATAGGCAATAAATCCTTCAGAAGCGGGGTACAATTCAATAGAGTCAATTTTCTTTCCAATAGATTCAAAAAGCCGGGCACGATACGGCTCAAAATTGACACCCCCGTAAACAAAAAGTGAAAAATCGGGTAAAACGTCTTTTATTTTTTTTCCGGTTTTTTTTTGAATTCTATCAAAATACATCTGAACCCAGGGCGGAATACCCGAAATAAGCGTCATGTTCCGGGAAAGAGTTTCATCAATTATTTTTTCAAGTTTCTCCTCCCAGTCTTCAATACAATTGGTCTCAAAGGATGGCAATTGATTGCTCCGCAAATAAGCGGGTACATGGTGATTTACAATTCCCGAAAGTCTTCCTGTTTTTATTCCACCTTTGTCAGTCAACGCCGGACTGCCGGAAAGAAAAATAAGATTACCGTCTAAAAATCGACTCCGGCCGGTTTCATGCACATAGCTTAACAGGGCATCCCGCGCACTGTTGATATGATTGGGAATAGAATCATTGGTAATTGGAATATACTTTGTGCCTGAAGTTGTTCCCGAAGTTTTCGAAAGGTAAGCCGGCTTTCCGGGCCACAAAATATCAGGCATTCCCTCAACTACCTGACTGATGTAAGGATTCAGTTGTTCATAGTCTCTTATGGGTACCTGTTCTTTAAAGTTTTCATAACTTTTAATACTGCTGAAGTGATGATCAATCCCAAATCGGGTGGCAATGGCTCTTTTCACGATCGATAGCAATAGGCGATGCTGATATACAGCAGCCTGTGAAGACCATTTTTGCGTGCGGGCAGAAATGTAAGAAGCAAAAGGTTTTGCCAGTACTGATCGAAATCCCATGGAGCACAAAAGTAAAAAAGTTGGGCCTGCCGTTTGCGGTGATGCCTGACATTTCTTCAGGCAAGGCAGTTTGGGATTAAATTTGCTTAGGAAAGCTAGCTTTGGTTAATGAGAAACCTCATTAACCATTATCACGTTGTCTAATAAAAGTTTATTTATGAATACCCTGAAAACGATTATTGTCGGTTTTTTGGCTGGTTTGGCTGGGGCCTATGCCCTATTCAGCTACCAAATGAATACAGGTGCCTGGAATCAACAGCCGGATACAACTCAGTACAGTGTAACTGCCTACAACCCGGAGCATAGTTATGCCGTTACCAGGCCTTCAATAAATGCCTCATTTGAAAATGTAGACTTTAGTACTGCTGCCACCAAGGCAATCCCCAGTGTTGTGTACATCAACAGTATTTCGCAAAGCGGAGCGTCATACTCCTACTGGGATCTGCTTTTTAGCGGTCGCTCCCAAACTCAGGTAAGCTCAGGTTCTGGTGTGATCTTTACAGCTGATGGCTACATCGTAACCAACAATCACGTAGTAGAGGCGGCAGAAAAAATTCAGGTAATTCACAACAAACGAGTTTATGAGGCCGAGTTGATCGGAACAGATCCATCAACTGATCTTGCCGTATTAAAAATTCAGGAAACCAACTTGCCAGCCATTACATTAGGAAGCTCTACTGATCTTATGGTTGGCGAGTGGGTAATCGCTGTTGGTAATCCCTTCTCTCTCTCTTCAACTGTAACAGCCGGAATCGTAAGCGCTAAAGGAAGGCGCATTAATGTAGTTGAAGATAAATTTCCTATTGAATCATTCATCCAAACTGATGCCGCCATCAATCCTGGAAATAGCGGAGGCGCATTGGTAAATAAAAATGGAGAACTTGTAGGTATTAATACAGCCATTCTTTCCCGGACAGGATCCTACACCGGCTATGCCTTTGCCGTGCCTATCGACATTGCCCGAAAAGTTGTTGAAGATTTGGTTAAATACGGTATTGTACAGAAGCCTTTCTTTGGTGGCAACGTAGTAGAATACGATTATCAAATTGCGGAGAAGTATAATCTCGATATTTCGGCAAAAGACTTTAAGGGCGTGCTGCTTGCGGAATTGGATCGCAAAGGTGCAGCCATTGAAGCAGGATTGAAATTGGGAGATATCATTATAAAATTAGGCGATGCTGAAATCAACAGCAAAAGTGAATTTGAAGAAGAGTTGAGTCATCATTCCCCTGGTGATGAAGTCGCTGTCACCTATCTCAGGGATGGTAAACAGGGAGCAACCACGCTCACCTTAGTCAATCGGGATGGAGAAACAGCATTGATCAAACGTAAATTTTACAACGATGCAACATTAGGTGCAACCCTGGAAGCGGTGGAGTATGGTGTGAAGGCGTTTAAAATCACGGGAGGGCTTTTCAAAAAGATTGGTATCCCGGAAAACTATACTATCATATCCATTAACCGGCAAAGGGTAAGGGACCCTCAAGAGGTAATTGAGTTTTTCAACAAATACAAAGGAAGGGTAATCCTTTATGGAGTGACAAGTTCGAAGCAAGAACTACCGATGTCCTTTTATTTGCAATAGGTCTAGGAAACCATTCTCAGTTTCAACTTCTTGCTTAGCTCGTCAACGGAGTTTTTGAAGTTGGAATCAGCTTTCATCATATCCTCAACTGATTCGAGGGCGTGGATAACGGTACTGTGATCGCGTCCACCAAAATTTTCTCCAATCAAGGCCAGGGTGAGTTGTGTATAGCGTTTACAAAAATACATCGCCACCTGCCGTGGAATCACGATTTCACGTTTTTTAACCTTCGCCTTCAACGAATCCAGACTTACTTTAAAATAATCGGCAACCGTTTTTTGTATAAAATCAACACTAACATCAGACTGTATCTCTTTTACTATATTTTTCAATACCTCTTTGGCCAGTTCCAGGTCAATTTCCTTTTTTAGTAAGGTGGCATGGAACATCAGTGAATTGAGAACGCCTTCCATGTCGCGCAGGTTCGTGTCAACACTATAGGCAAGGTATTCGGCCACCTCAGTTGGTATTTCAATACCATCCGATTCCATCTTGTTGTGAATAATGGCCAGTTTTGTTTCAAAATCGGGCTCCTGCAAATCCGCGGTAAGTCCCCATTTAAACCGCGATAGCAATCGCTCCTGAAATCCTTTTAAATCACGCGGTGGGCAATCGCTGGTCATAATGATCTGTTTGCCCGATTGATGTAGTTGATTGAAGATGTGAAAAAACATTTCCTGCGTCTTTTCACGTCCGGCCAAAAACTGCACGTCATCAAGAATCAAAAGATCGACTTGTAAATAGAAATTCTGAAAATCCTGTAGTTTATGATTCTGAAGTGCGTTTAGAAATTGATTGGTAAAATCATTCTGATCTACGTACAAAACAATCTTTTCCGGCAAGCTTTTTTTTATCTCATTGCCAATAGCTTGCACCAAGTGCGTTTTACCCACACCTACACCGCCGTACAGCATCAATGGGTTAAAGGATGTTACACCTGGCTTTTTGGCTACAGCTACTCCTGCTGAGCGTGCCAGACGGTTACAATCACCCTCTACGAAATTGTCAAAAGTATAGCTTGGATTTAAGCGAGAGTTAACTGACTGTGGATTAAGTGCTTTAAAGCCAAAGGGTGAATAGTCTTCCAGATTGCCATTCCCATTTTGAGCTTGCATCCCATTACTACGCTTCATACCTCCTCCATTCGGGTAGTTTACCATAAGCGGAGGATTCTGATTATTGCCGCTATCCACGACAACCGAATATTCAAGCCTTGCTCCTTCACCCAAAACAGTGTGAATAGCCTTCTTTAATACAGGAACATAATGCTCTTCCATCCATTCATAAAAAAATTGCGAGGGCACCTGGATGGTAAGTACATCAACCCCAGACCGTAATGGTATAATTGGCTTAAACCAGGTGTTGAAATTTTGCTCGTCTATATCTTTTCGAATTATTTCGAGACAGTCATTCCAAATGGTGCTGCATTCAACCTCCATTACAAGTTGCTAAGTACTTTAGTGTTAATTCTTCTGTTTTCCTTTGGGGAAAGGGAGACAAAGGTGTAAAAAATTTAAAGAACAAAAAAGATAAAGTCACCCATGATTTTTAGAAAAAATTTCCAATAACAATATCAAAAGCAAATTAAAAATTGTATAAGTGCTAACTAAGATTCAATATTGAAAACCAGAGAGTGGATAACAACTTTTAATAATTATATTGATGATTAAGGGGCTTTTTGAATCATTTTCCACAGCTGACAAAAATTTATGGCGTCAAATCGCAGCAAACGAATTAAAAGGACAGGATCCTTTTAAAACGTTGGCTTTTTCAACAAACCAACTGGATCAATTGCCCTATTACGATGTCTGCGACGGTAGTATATATTCCGACCAACCCCTCGAAGCATCTCAGAATCCATTTCTGGGACCTCGCGGATGGTATAACATGCCCTCTGTCCGCGTAGCAGACCCACCACGGGCCAATAAAATTGCCCTTGAGCATCTTAAATATGGTTCAGATGGAATTTATTTTCAAATCCAGTCAAAAATTGATGTATCCCAACTTCTTCAAAACATAGAATTACCCTATTGCTCGGTTTTTTTTGTGGTCGATGATGGTCATCCTGGCTTTTTATTCGATTTCGAACAGTATGTGACCACCGCAGGTTATGATAAATCTAAAATTGTTGGGGGTGTATTTTGGAAAAAAGCGCCGACTGAGAAGCTCAGGGCAATTACACAACTCTTTCAGGATTGGGAAAATTTTTATGGGTTGGGTGTGGTTGCTCCATACGATTTAAATCCCGCTGACCAGATAGCAAAGGCATTGGTGGCCGGTTCAGCCATACTATCCGAAACAATCGAACAGGGTGCAGACCCAAAATCAGCGGTTCGTCAACTGGCCTTTTCGTTTAACATCGGTGCCGAATTTTTTATTGAGATCGCCAAGCTTAAATCCCTTCGCAAGCTGTGGACACAAGTTGAGGGCGCTTACGGCGCAATCGATTCTAACCGATCTGTGTTCATTCATGGGCATTCCGATAAATGGGAAAACAATAATTACTCGCCCAATGAAAACATGATCAAGGCTACCACAGCCGCCATTAGTGCTGTAATTGGCGGTTGCGATGGAATAACAATAGACGCAGATGATCCGGGTAATAAGTTTAAGAATCGCATTTCAAGAAATGTGCTCACCATTTTAAGAGAAGAATCCATGATGAATGCCACGGCTGACCCTACAGCCGGCTCCTATTACATTGAAAATATTGTAGATCAACTTTCACAAGTAGCCTGGCGAAAATTTCAGGAAAGCATACCATCATGAAACCTGACTTCTCTAAAATTAAATACAATCAATTTGCCAGAGGCAAACAAAATGTCGTTTCATTCCAAAGTATAAAATCCGCAGAGCAAATTGAGTTGTCACCAACTTACCATAAGGATAGTTTCAATTCTTTATTTCACCATTTCAGCGCTGGAATCCCCCCCTATCTTCGCGGACCTTATGCTACCATGTATACTGTAAGACCCTGGACCATCAGGCAGTATGCAGGATTTTCCACTGCTAAGGATTCAAATGAGTTTTATAGAAAAAATCTCGAGGCGGGCCAAAAAGGATTATCCGTTGCCTTTGACCTGGCCACACACCGGGGTTATGATTCTGATCACCCAAGGGTGGCAGGTGATGTGGGCAAAGCCGGAGTGGCTATTGATTCTATTCTGGATATGAAAATTCTTTTTGACAAAATTCCGTTGGATGAAATGTCAGTTTCAATGACCATGAATGGAGCGGTGATTCCTATCATGGCATTTTATATTGCCGCAGCCGAAGAGGAAGGAGTAAAAAAAGATCAATTACGTGGCACAATCCAAAATGATATTCTGAAAGAATTCATGGTGCGCAATACGTACATATATCCACCGGCATCTTCCATGCGTATCGTGGCAGATATTTTTGAATACTGCGCCAGGTATATGCCTCGGTTCAACTCCATAAGTATTAGCGGATACCACATGCATGAAGCGGGAGCTCCCGCACACATTGAGCTTGCTTATACTTTGGCTGATGGACTGGAATACATTCGGGCGGGAATAAAAGCAGGAATTGCCATTGACGATTTTGCTCCTCGCCTTTCCTTCTTTTGGGGCATTGGCGTCAATTTCTTTATGGAGATTGCCAAGATGCGTGCCGGTCGGTTGCTTTGGTCAAAGATCGTTCAGAGTTTTGATCCTAAAAATCCAAAATCCATGGCCTTGCGAACACACTGTCAAACTTCCGGATGGAGTTTAACAGAACAAGATCCTTACAATAATGTGACAAGGACTTGTGTTGAAGCATTGGCTGCTGTATTGGGTGGCACGCAATCATTGCACACCAATTCCCTGGACGAAGCCATCGCATTACCAACAGATTATTCTGCCAGCATCGCAAGGAACACACAGATTTTTCTTCAGAAGGAAACTGGGATTACTAAGGTTGTAGATCCACTGGGTGGCTCCTACTATGTGGAGTACCTGACAGAAAAACTGGCTGAAAAAGCATGGCAACTGATTGAAGAAGTTGAAGGACTGGGTGGCATGACGGCTGCCATCGAAAGCGGCATACCTAAAATGAGAATTGAAGAGGCCGCTGCTACCAAACAAGCGCGAATTGATTCGGGCCGTGATACTATTGTGGGTGTAAATAAATACAAGACCGAAGACCTTCCTGATTTTGAAATCAGAGAAGTGGATAATACACAAGTGCAGAAGGAACAAATTGAAAGATTGAATCACCTGAAGGCCACGAGAAATCAAACGGATGTAGAGGCTGCCCTTCGGGCATTAACAGAATGCGCATCTTCGGGAAGTGGCAATTTACTCGAGCTTGCAGTAGTAGCAGCGCACAAACGTGCAACCCTGGGTGAGATTTCCCAAGCCATGGAAAATGCATTTGGTCGTTACAAGGCTACCATCAGATCAATTTCTGGTGTATATTCAAATGAAATGAAATCGGAAAAGGAATTTGAAGAGGTAAAAGAATTGTCTGATCGCTTTGCCGAACTAGATGGACGGAGGCCACGCATTCTGGTGGCTAAAATGGGGCAGGATGGTCATGATCGCGGTGCCAAAGTAATTGCAACAGGTTTTGCAGACCTTGGTTTTGACGTAGACATCGGTCCACTTTTTCAAACCCCTGCAGAAGTGGCTAAGCAAGCTGCTGAAAATGATGTGCATGTTGTTGGGGCTTCAAGTCTTGCAGGTGGACACAAAACCTTGATTCCGCAGCTTATCGATGAGCTTAAAAAAATAGGACGTGAGGACATCCTGGTTGTGACAGGCGGTGTAATTCCCCAGCAGGATTATGATTTTCTAAACAATGCAGGCGTTGCAGGTATATTTGGACCTGGGACACCCATAGCTCATTCCGCGAAATCCATTCTGAAAAAAATGCTTGAAAAATAAACAAGGGTCACATTTTTTAGATGCCTTTTGGGTAAATGGCCAAAACAATTAGTTAATACAGGTGAATCCCTATAAATCTTTGACGAATTGCTTAACTTGGATAGTAATTTTATCAGGGTATTGTATACCGACCGGCACTAGCGATGTCAAATAATTATTTCTTCAAACTCTAAATACAATGATCGGAAAAAAGCATCATCTACTCATCGCGTTTCTGTTAATTTCTCAACTGTCCTTCAGCCAAAGCAAATGGGATAAGATGATTAATAAAGCAGAAGCCTCATATACCATTGGAGATTATGCCACAGCCAATAAGAATCTTGCAAAGTTCAACAAAAAATCTACCAAGAAACTGGGTAAGCAAAACGAGTATACGGCAACGTATTATTTGTTATCCGCAAAGTATAAATTGGCTGCGGGTCAGTTGGCTGATTTTGAAAGCAACATCCTGAATGCAATAAATGCCAGTAGCGGGCTTAACCAGCAGGAAAGCAAGAAGCATGGATTGATGCTACTTGATATTGCTGAATTATATAATCTGAATGGAGCCTACCAACAAGCGGGCGAATATCTTAATGAATCCCGGTCCCTGCTGGATAAAGGTGCAAATTTTGATAAGCAAACCGAAGCCAAATGGAGTTTGGTTAAAGCGGAAGTCTTGGGAGGCCAGGGATTCTATAACGAAGCACTTGAGCTGCTGAAAAAATATGATGCATACTATGCGGGCCGTGCGTTGCGCCAGGAATCATACGTAGACGACAGTGGAAATTTAAAAAGCCGCAAACTTAGTGCTGAAGAAGTTGATCAGCGATTCAATGAGTATGCCCGGTATGCTACGCTGCTTGCGCAAGTATATGGCGATCAGGGTTATTATAATAGGGCTGACTCAGCTTTTGTAGGGGCTACTACCTGGATAGATCGAAATCTTGGTTCATCAAGTTTGGCTTATGTAAAAAACCAATTATTGTTTGCTCGCTTGCTCATTGAAAATGGTATTGAGTCAGGCTTACCGCGCGACCTTGACTTTAGCCGAACGTTGAACACATTAAAAATAAAACACAAGCCCTCGCACTATCTGGCTGTAGATATTTATGAAGATTATCTCAAGCAATTGCTGAATTCCACCAGCTCGGCACGCTACCTGAATACCAAGCTTGAATTTGAAAAAATGATTAACAGCAGTTTTGAAAAAGGAAGCATCTATTCCGTGCGCCTAAAGGCTGTTGATTTTGACTCCAAAAAAAGTAAAGACAAGACGCGCAACCTGGAAAATGATGCCATGAACATGCTGTCCAATACTGCAGGATTACCCCGGAATAGTATTATCACCATACGCATTTTGGAATTCCTACATGACCTGGCGTTGCAGGAGAAAAAATACTCTAGCGCTGAAAAATACCTTGAGGATATTGTAAAAATCAAGGAGGAACTTTATGGAACAGACGCCCCGCAAACCCATCTCACAAAAATTCATGTGGCCAACTTTTATGTAGATAATACAAATAAACTCACCGAAGCAGCAAAAATCTATCAGGAGAGTTTTACCAATGTAGTAGAAAAACAAATAGGCGATTGGCACAAAGATCAGCTGACTATTCTCCAAAGCCTCGCAACTTTATATGAACTGACAGACAAATACAAAGAAGCCCTGGCTACCCTGCAAAAAGCTGAGGATGTGGCCCGCGCTAAATATCGCTCAGAGGACTACGAATATGGAATCGCTCTGAATAACAGCGCAAGATTACGTCTTAAGCTTGGTGACTATGAAAAAGCAGAGGCCAATATCAATCAGGCACTCACCATTCTGGAGCCATTTCGTAAGGATGAAGAGAAAAATGTTCACCTGATCAATATCATTGAGACGCAGGCAACGCTCTTTGGCATCAAGGGAATGTTTGATGAGGCGGAAGATGCCCTCGACACGTCCGCAAGAATGATTTCGAAATCCAGCGCTACGGGAATTGATGACCTAAGCACCGCAAAAGAACTTTCTAGTCTTTTTATTCAGCTAGGCCGCTACTCTATTACCGAGAAATTGCTCGCCGAATTGATCCGGGAATATGAAAAATTATACGGAGCCAACTCCATACGACTCATTGACCCCCTGGTGAATATGGGACACCTTACCTTGGCCGAAGGAGACTATACCGATGCAGAAAAGATTGCTCAACGTGTAAATAATGTAGCGTTAAATGTTTACGGAGATAAATCCACCAAAACAGCCCCCACGCAAAAATTGTTAAGCGACATCTACTACACCATCGGTGATTATGACAAGGCGGAAACGAATATTCAAAAAGCATTAGAAAGCCAACAACGGCAGTTTGGTCGCAGCCACGTGGATGTAGCTAAGTCACTCTCGCAACTTGCCTTGATTAAATTCTATAAAGGAGACAATTCAAAAGAGGTAGAGCAGTTGATGCTAGAAGCAAGGGATATAATGGGAAGCAAATTAGGTACAGAAAACCCACAATATGCCGAAGTTCTTAAAAACATGGCTATACTCAACATTTCTCAAAAGAGGTATGACATCGCCTTTAGCTCACTTACCCAGGCTGAGAGCATATGGAGGACCAAGACAGGTTCTAAGAATAATATCAATGCAGCAAGCATCTATTCCTTGACAGGTGATGTCTATTACGAAATCAAAAACTATAAGAAGTCAGAAGAATTTTACGACAAAGCGAAATCCATATATGAAAAATCTTTCAGTCGTTCACACCCGGAATATGTGAAAGTGCTTTCTAAACTTTCCAAGGTCTACTATATGGAAAAGGATTTTAAGCGAGCAAAACGTAACATTGAAGAGGCCCTTGCCAACTACGAAAATTTCCTTAAGCAATTTTTCCCCGCCTTGAGCGAAAGAGAAAAAGCCAAATACTGGAATACCATCAAACCCGATTTTGAGTTTTATAACACCTTGGCCTTTGGACAACTGGACGACTTTAGAGACCTCAGTGGCAAAGTCTACAACTATCAATTGCTGACAAAAGCTCTGTTGTTGAGTTCATCTATTAAAATGAAAGAGCGAATTCTTAATAGCCAGGATGAAGAGTTAAAGGCTTCTTACAACACATGGGTAGAAAAGAAAGAATTGCTCACCCATGCTTTGTCCATGAGTACGCAACAGCTAACAGAAAATGGTATCGATCCGGCTTCATTGGGTAATGAAGTTGAAAGGTTAGAAAAAAGTTTAAGCGAAAAATCTGAATTGTTTGGTCAGGGATTTGAGAGTAAAAAAATCACCTATGAAAACGTACAAAAATCCCTTGGTAAGAATGATGTAGCCATTGAAATGGTGCGATACCGCTTCTTCAATCACTCCTTTACCGATTCCATAATCTATGTTGCCTTGTATTTGCGCAATGACAACGCCAAACCTAAAGTGGTAGAGCTACCCGAAGGCCACAGAATGGAAAATCGCTTTTTCAAATACTATCGCAATTGCATTACTGGAAAAATTACAGACCAATTTTCGTATAACGTTTTTTGGGAACCCATTCAAAGTAAAATCGGTCAATACTCAAGCCTGTACTTATCTCCGGATGGCGTCTATAACCAGCTAAACCTTGAAGCCATCCCAACTCCGGATGGTAAGTACGTAATCGACAATTCCAACATTATAATTGTTAGCAATACAAAAGACCTGTACCTGCGAAATGTTAAGTCCAGAAGGGAGACTCCTGGTAATACGGCTACTATTTTTGGTAATCCAACTTTCTACCTGGCTTCTTCCAGTGGAAATATTCCATCACTACCCGGTACGGAAAAAGAAGTAATGGAACTTCAAAAACTTTTGAATACGCAAGGATGGGCTACAAAGGAATTTACAGAAGCCTCCGCGAGCGAAGAGCAGGTGAAAGAAGTTGACAGCCCAAAAATATTTCATATTGCCACGCATGGCTTTTATACGCCAGCCAGCGATGTGGAAAATATTTCATTGTCTGAAAATGAGGCTGCACTAACCGAGAATCCATTGCTAAAAACAGGTTTACTTTTGAAGGGTGCCGGAGACTTGCTGAACAAAACCAAATATAACTACAACATGGAGAGCGGAATTCTAACCGCCTATGAAGCTATGAGCCTTAACCTCGACAAAACCGACCTGGTTGTGCTGAGTGCTTGTGAAACCGGATTGGGTGAAATATCCAATGGTGAGGGTGTGTATGGTTTGCAGCGGGCGTTTCTGGTTGCCGGGGCAAAAACACTGATCATGAGTATGTTTAAAGTGGACGATGCGGCAACCCAGAAGCTCATCCTCAACTTTTATCGCAAATGGTTAACTTCCGGAATTCTGCGGCAGTCCTTTATAGAGGCTAAAAAGGAACTGAGAACAGAGTACCCGGAACCTATATACTGGGGTGCCTTCATGATGATCGGCCTGGAGTAAGTACGTCAAAATATTACCACTTTACGGCCATTATGTCTTTTTATCAGTCCTTTCATTGGTCTAATTAAGACATAATGGCTTATTTTTTATCAAAATTCTATTCGGCATACTTTTCAATAGTAAGCTCATCAGTGAAATAAACTGATGTTAAAACTTAAAATTTTATAAGTCATGAGTATCATTCATTACAACCCCGCTGATTTCGTACCGACTACTTTTAGCGGCCTGATCGACAAGTTTTTTAATGATTCAATGCAACGTTCAGGCCTGAGCACTTTTGTGCCCAAGGTAAACGTGCTTGAAAGCGACAAAGCATTCGAGCTTCAAGTAGAAGTTCCCGGTATGAACAAAGAAGATTTCAAAATTGAAATCAATGATAACTACCTTACCGTAAGCGGTGAGCGCAAGTTTTCATCTGAGAAGAATGAAAAAAACGTTCACTCCATTGAAACCAGCTTTGGCTCATTCACACGCTCTTTCGCTTTGCCAGAGAATGTGGACACGGATAAAATAAATGCCAAATACAACAATGGCATTTTGGAATTGACGGTTCCGAAAGACGAAAAGAAAATCGTAAAGACCACTGTTAAGGTGAACTAATAGGTTGTAGGGTTGGTTGAGAAAATGGCTCAGGCTATTTGTCTGGGGCATTTTTGTTTTCAAGCAGTATCTATTTAGAGGGAATAACGTTATCTTTATTTCAGGCCAAATACATAGAAAGATTTTACGATAATTTAATTCGATGAAACGTTCGCTATTGGTACTCACGGTTATGGTTGCCGCATTTATTGGGGCTGTTGTTGGAGCTATTGTTACCATTCGTTATGTCGATATCATCAGTCCCGCATATATTTCCATTGAAGAAAGACAGGCTAAATTCGCAAATCACCCCCTGGATACAACTTCGGTCATTTCACGCGTACTCGAATTTGAAACAGCGGCCAGCATGATCACCCCAGCCGTTGTTCACATCAGAACTACCTACGGCTCAGGCGAATTCAGCCTGAACCCGTTAAAGCAATACCTAAATCCGCCTGCGCGCTCGTCAGGATCAGGAGTGATTCTTACCGATGATGGATATATTGTTACCAACAACCATGTGATTGAAGATGCCACACGCATTGAAATCGTCATGAACAATAACCAAAGGTTCTACGCCAAACTTATTGGGAAAGACCCTAGCACCGACCTGGCATTATTAAAAATAAAAGCAAGAGATCTTCCCTTTGTAAAGTATGGTGATTCAGACAATATCATTCCGGGCGAGTGGGTATTGGCCATCGGAAATCCCTTTGACCTTAACTCAACGGTGACAGCGGGAATCATAAGTGCCAAAGCAAGAAATATTGGCATACTTCAGGAGCGCAACAATCTGCAGGTTGAATCATTCATACAAACAGATGCCGCAGTGAATCCTGGCAACAGCGGAGGGGCATTGGTCAATTTAAAAGGTGAACTCATCGGGATAAATTCTGCCATCGCCACATCTACCGGAAATTATGCCGGTTATTCTTTTGCCATTCCTGTGACGCTGGTAAAAAAAATAGTAGATGATCTTCTGGAGTTTGGCGAAGTTCAGCGCGGACTCCTGGGTGTTCAAATTTTGGATGTATCTGCTGATCTGGCTGAAGATAGGAATCTGGATGTCGTTCAGGGTGTGTATGTAACCCGTGTAAACCAGGGAAGCGCTGCGGATGATGCAGGCCTGGAATCAGGAGATGTAATTGTTGCCATTGAGAAGCATCCTGTAAACAGTGTGTCCGAACTTCAGGAATGGGTAGCTCGTAACAGACCGGGCCAAATAATCAACGTAACCTATCGCAGGGATGGTGACAATAAAGAGGTTAGCATTACCCTAAAAAACTTTGAGGGATCCAGTAAGGTAAAGAAGAAAGAAATTCTGCATGAATTGGATGGAGCAACTTTTGAAGATTTGCCTTATCGCGAATTAGCCCGCCTCAATATCGATGGCGGTATATTGATTAAAGAACTTGATGACGGTAAATGGAAAAAAGCAGGAGTCAAAGAAGGATTTATTATTACCCATATCGACAAAGTTCCTGTTGACAATGTGGAAGATCTTAATCGCATTATGGACTTTAAAAATGGCGGAATGCTGGTAGAAGGTCTCTACAGTAAGCACAACAAAGAAGTCTATGGTGTAGATTGGTAGTACCATACACATAAGTGCCATCCCAATAATCCAACCTTCATATAATTTTTTAGAAATCCTGATTAGCTTTGTGCCCCACATCGATAAAATCAGAAAATGAAAAATTTTGGAATAAAGGAAGCTCTCAACGCATTAGGTATTAAAAACAATAACGCCGGTGTTTCCACCGGACAAAAGTGGATCAATACACAAGGTCCACTGCTGGAATCATACTCACCGGCCGATGGCAAGCTTATCGGAAAGGTTGGGTCCGCTGACGAAAAGTCATTTCACAAGGTAGTGGAACAAGCGCATGCCGCTTTTCTTGAATGGAGATTGGTGCCGGCTCCCAAGCGCGGGGAAATTGTAAGACAAATAGGCGATGCCCTCCGGAAAAACAAAGAACCCCTTGGCAAGTTGGTTTCGTACGAGATGGGGAAATCCTATCAAGAAGGCCTCGGTGAGGTGCAGGAAATGATCGACATCTGTGATTTTGCAGTTGGGTTATCTCGTCAACTCAATGGGTTGACCATGCATTCTGAAAGACCGAGTCACCGGATGTATGAGCAATACCATCCGCTCGGAGTGGTTGGGATTATTTCAGCTTTTAATTTTCCAGTTGCCGTTTGGTCATGGAATGCCATGCTTGCCTGGGTTTGCGGTGATACCTGCATCTGGAAACCCAGCGAAAAAACACCACTATGCGGAGTAGCTTGCCAAAACATAATCAGCAAAGTTTTTAAAAAGAACAATATTCCGGAAGGTGTTTCCTGTCTGGTTAATGGTGACTACAAGATTGGTCAGCTCATGGCCGGCGCTGAATTAATACCGCTTGTGTCAGCTACAGGATCGATCCGCATGGGAAAGGCAGTAGCAAAAACAGTAAGTGAAAGACTGGGACGGCCACTTCTTGAATTGGGTGGCAACAACGCGATTATTATTACGGAAAACGCCAACCTGGATATTGCTATTCGTGGAGCTTTATTTGGAGCCGTGGGAACGGCCGGGCAGCGTTGTACATCTACGCGCAGGTTGATTGTAAGTGAAAAAGTTTACGATGAAGTAAAACTGCGGTTGAAGAAAGCCTATGAAAAACTGAAAATCGGAAATCCGCTTGATCCTGAAAACCACGTTGGCCCGCTCATTGACAAACAAGCTGTAAAACTTTATCAAAATGCGTTGAAAAAAATAAAAGAAGAGGGAGGAACATTTGTTGTTTCAGGTGGTGTATTGAATGGCAAGGGTTATGAATCGGGGTGTTACGTGAAACCCGCCATTGCGGAGGTAAAGAATAATTATCCGATCGTTCAGGAAGAAACATTTGCACCCATACTCTATTTAATAAAATACCACACCATGGCTGAGGCTATCGGATATCAAAATGGCGTGAAGCAAGGATTATCGTCTGCCATCATGACTAACAGCATGCAAGAGATGGAGCAATTTCTATCGCATGCTGGCTCAGACTGTGGTATTGCCAATGTAAACATAGGGACATCAGGCGCTGAGATCGGTGGTGCCTTTGGTGGAGAAAAAGAAACAGGAGGAGGACGCGAATCCGGATCTGATGCCTGGAAGGTATATATGCGAAGACAAACCAACACCATAAATTATGGGAAGGATCTTCCATTGGCACAGGGTATCAAATTCGATATTTGATCAACCTTTGGAAATCATGGCTTTTCAGTCTATTTTTAGTATATAATCAATTGTAATGGCAACAAAAAAAAAGTACCGCACCGTTATGCTCATCGATGATAATGAGATTGATAATCTTATTAATCAAAAGATGATTGAGGCGGCTTCCATCGCTGAAAATATTTATACCCATACGGGGGCTAAGAGTGCCATTGAGTTCTTGCGAAATATGGAAAAACTCGAAATCGCCGGACAGGTACTTCCCAACGTTATTTTTCTGGATATTGATATGCCACTAATGGATGGATTTCAATTTTTGGATGAATTTGAGAAGTTATCGGATGCGACCAAAATGATGTGCAAAATTGTCATGCTCACCTCTTCTATCAATCCTCAGGATTTTAGCAGATCCAAGAAATACACAAATGTGAAATTATACCTCAACAAACCGCTCTCCCGTGAGAGCATTCAAAAAGTGAACGTTTGAAACTATAGCGTCAACAGGCTATCAATAAATTTTTCATCCATCCGCACGTACATCGTAGGTGCGAAATAATCTACCTTGACGGCCTGAAATTTTGGAATCAACTTTGTAATTCTCCTTCTCTTGTCATTTATTGATTCGCTGAAAGAAATTTTTAAAATCTTAACGAAGATCCCAATGTTTACACAGGAATGTTTACCAAACAATCGGAGTTGCCGTTGAATGCTACCTGTGATTTGATTTAGTAATTCAAAATCATTTAGTAAACAATACTGCAGGGCCAGCAAGGCCTTCACTTCCAATTGAATAAATGGATACTTCTTTAAACTAACGTCATTGAGTAATCCGTTAATGCTTTTGGCAGCCTCTTCGTGTTTACCTACATAATGACTGCTCAGGATGCGGTAAATTGAATATATTATATGGCGAGGAACGTCAAGCACATCGGCCTCAAAATCGATAAACAGGCTTTCATTCTCCTCGTATAGTTCCTTTTCCAGACCCAATCTCAGACTCCGATCAAGTTTAGATAACAGAAAGGAAGCCGGAAACGTGTAATTTGAATAGTTGACTAGCAAATTGGCGCTGGCATCGTTTACTTCTTCATAAAATTTCTCAGCCTGCCGGTAAACTTTGTAATGGTGGTAATACTCCAGTTTCAAAAATTCGAAAACAAGATTTAGATGATAGTATAAAGGGTCCAGCTTGTAGGTATCAAAAATTTTCTGAACATGGTCGAAGATATCTTCCGTTGATTCTCCTTCCATTGTGTCCTCCGTTTCTACAAACAAGCGGTGATGAATCAGCATGCAACTCTGATATACATACAAGCGATGCGACTCATACAACCGTGCCACATTTTGTATTTCTTTCATCAAAAGTACCAGTCCCATTTTTTCAGTCTCATCGCCGGTAAGCAGGTAACTACCATATTTCTTAAAATACTCAGCCAAAAGATCTTCGGCTTTATCAACGGCAAGCATATACGCTACGTGACGGTTGTAGAGCTGGGAATAAGTAAAATACTCAGGGCTGTGTATGTGAATTTTCTTCAGTGACTTGTAGACGATCGTCAGCTCATTGGCCAGGTCATAGTCGATTAACTCCTTTTCCAGTTTTTTGAGGGTAGTTATTGAAATTGTTTTCTTCTTTGTAAAAAGTACTTCATTGAGGTTGGCTACTTTCCTCAAAATATCTGTTCTGGGACTCTCCATTTGTTCCAGCAGATGCTCTTCAATCTTTAAATTCAGCCGAGAACGAAGCGTATAGTACGCGTTTTCATTCACACCCAATTCCACCATGATCTTACTGTCAGACAATTGCCGTTCCCGCAGCGCCTTGAGCAAATAAGCCGACTTCTCTGCGTTGGTTTCCAGTATCGATTCGTATATGGCTTTGTAGTCTTTCTCCGAAAGTTGTTTAACGATATTCTTGAGTTTAGCCATTATTCGCGCTATATATAAGTTGAAAAGTTACAAAATTTATAAAAGAGTACAAGAGCTCAATATTTGCTTGTATTTTAATCAGTTGGTTCATTTTCAGCGTGACCTTCAATTAAAAATATTGTTGAGATTTGTAAATCAGAATAGTAATGTAGCCAGGCGAGCTTAGTATTGATTCCTGATTTCATTACTTAAGTAAAAAAACGGTCAACCATGAAAACACTTCTCTTAGCTATACTTGCGCTTACTATTTCAAATCCGGAAGGGTACTATCTAACCGGAAGCAATATTCATTTTATCTACCCTTTTCAAACCAGTGGGCTGGAGGTTCATGTGTCAGCAAACTTTAATGAAAGGAGCAAGGCAGCCAATTGGAAAATGACTTACCGGAAAGGGGTAGGTTATGAACTTACAAAACCAATCACCGCCATCAGGAAGCCTGGCAAATCTTTTTATGAATTTACGTTCCGCGTAAATGGAAAATTAATCGATGCCAACCCCAAAGCACCAAACGTAATTCATTGTGTAGGATACGGATCCCAGTACCTTATCCATTTTTGAGAAGTAGACTTAACGTGGAGCATATCGGAGTCGAACCGATGACCTCTACAATGCCATTGTAGCGCTCTAGCCAGCTGAGCTAATGCCCCATTCCATTTCAAGTCTTCAACCGATTACTAAGACCAAATCAAAAGGAAGCGCAAATATATTTCAAAAAACCGATCATACAAAGATGGTTTTTTGCCTCAACGATTCAAATTGCATTCGTTTTCCTTTCGAATGAAAAATTAGGTTCGTACTTTCATTCCTGACCTATTTCATATTCAAATGTGATACTTGTCATTTTAGAAAGCCTCATTTTAAAATACGTTTGTTTTACTAACTATCCGTTCGATATATGAAATTAATCCTGGTACCTACAGACTTTTCCGAAAACGCCAATACGGCAATCGAATATGCTTGTGAATTGGCAAAATCCCTTGGCGGGAAAGTCATTGTGACAAATATTTATACACCGGCTGTAACGAAGTATAATGTAATCAGTCCCCTCATCCAGGATGAAATCAATCGTGCACGCATCCATGCGGAAACAAAATTAAAAGCAATAACCGACACCATTGCCCAGCAATACCCTGGCTTGGCGCATCAATATGAGTTTCAGGTGGGTGGAATAGTTGAATCCATTGAATCCATGGTTAGCGCTAAAAATGTTGACATGGTGGTAATGGGCACCCGTGGTGCTAGTGGTTTAGACAGGATATTTTTTGGAAGCAACACAACCAGCGTAATTGAAAAGGTGAAAAGTCCTGTGCTGACGGTACCTCATGACTGCGTGTTTCAAATACCCGGGCGCATAATCTTTGCTACCGACTTCAACGATGCTGAAATCAAAAAGCTGGATAAGGTTATAGCAATCGCTGAAATCTTTAAGGCGGAGGTCATGTTTACACACATTACCACCAATAGAGAGGCTCAATTTTCAGAAGAAATGTTGAAGAATAATTTTTCCAAACGTGTCAATGAGGCCTTTGCCTATCCTTTATCAACCTACCTGGTAAAGTATGAGGAGAACATACCCAGGGCGCTTGAAACCATTGTGAACGAAGTCGAAGCTGACTGGATTGCTTTAATGACACACGACAGAACTTTCTTTGAAAAATTATACAACCCAAGTATAACCAAGAAGATGGCCTACCAAAGCAAAATTCCTTTGCTTGCCATCAAGGCATAGCGCGCGAATGCTTAAGGAAGATGATAGTGCCGTAAGCTGCCATTAGTCAATAATTCGTCTGGCAAACCGGAACCGTTTCAAATAATAATCACTAAAAAGGTTTGTTTCAATTACGCCCAGCGAGGATGAAGCATGAATAAATTTTACATTCTCCTTCCCTTTCACATCGGTCACCAGCCCTACATGGGTAATTTGCCTTCTTTTTTTTCCCGTAGCAAAAAAGACCAGGTCTCCCCTTTTCAATTTCCTGATTTTTATTTTCTCACCCATCAAAGCCTGATCGGCGGACTCCCGGGGCAAAGAAATGTTGACTGCCTGAAATGAATTGATTAATAAACCCGAACAATCCATACCGGACCGGGTTGTACCTCCCCATTTATACGGTGTGCCAATGTACGTTCTGGCCGTTCCTATCACCTGGTTTAACTGTTTTTCACGGAGCTTTGCTTTTCTTGAAGATGCGCAACCGGTTGCAAATAAAAAAATGAGGATAATAACTCCGATCCGATGAAAATAGAATTGCGTAATTTTGAACTTCCGGTTGAAATACACGATTTAAAGATACATAATTTGATGGCTTACGGGAAAGAAATGACGGTCTTAGATTCTCAATCGATCAGTGAAGAAATTGTTAAGGTCTTTGAATCTATTGTAGGAATGGAAAACCTATTGTTGGAGGAAGAGCATCGCATTGAATACGGACATGACAAAACGGAAGACTTGATCTTTCTTCCTGACCTCGTCTTAAAACCCGGTAGTACCCACGAAGTAAGTGAAATCCTAAAAATCTGCAATACGCACAAAATTTTTGTAACCCCAAGGGGAGCTGGCACCGGCTTGTCGGGTGGAGCATTACCGGTTCAAAAAGGAGTGATACTCTCCATGGAACGTTTCAATAAGATTCTAAATATCGATGAATTAAATCTGCAAGCCACTGTAGAACCCGGTGTGATCACAGAGGTCTTTCAAAATGCCGTTAAAGAGAAGGGCTTATTCTATCCACCCGATCCGTCCAGCAAAGGATCATGCTATTTGGGGGGGAATCTTGCAAATAATTCCGGTGGCCCCAAGGCAGTCAAGTATGGCGTTACCCGGGATTATGTCATCAACATGGAAGTGGTATTACCGAGCGGTGAAATAATATGGACAGGTGCCAATGTGATGAAGAACTCCACGGGCTATAATCTCACCCAACTCATGTGCGGAAGTGAAGGTACCCTGGGCGTTATCACCAAAATAGTTTTCAAGTTGCGGGGTTATCCACAAAAAAATGTTTTGCTGCTAATTCCATTTAGCAACAGCGAAGAAGCATGCCAGGCGATTGCAGCCATTTTCACAGAAGGCATTACACCTTCCGGTGTAGAATTCTTTGAACGGGAAGCCGGAATAAAAACCATAGCTTATTGCGAAGAGGTGTTGAACAGCCCCGTGACTACCCGTCTGCCGGAAGATATGGGCGCTTACCTTTTGTGTGAATTAGATGGCAATGATGAAGAAATGCTTATGCGCGATGCCGAACGGGTGATGGCCGTTGTGGAACGATTTCCAATCGGTGAGGTTTTGTTCGCAGACAGTGCGCTACAGAAAGAGGAACTATGGAAAGTCCGTAAAAATATTTCACCGGCTGTAAATTGGAAAACGGTAACCAAGTCGGATGATGTGGTTGTTCCCCGATCAAATCTTCCAAAACTTATCTCGGGAATCAAGGAAATAGGATTGCGTTTTAATTTTAATACGGTATGTTTTGGTCACCTGGGAGACGGAAACCTGCACATCAACTTTTTGAGGGAAGGCCTCAGCGATCACGACTGGGAAACAAAAGTGCCTGAAGGCATCGGGGAGGTTTTCAAGCTGGTGGTAAAACTTGGGGGTACTCTGTCTGGTGAACACGGTGTAGGCATCACGAAAAGACCCTACATGTCAATTGCCATGAGTGAAGTGAATTTAAATTTGATGCGCGGCATAAAAAAAGTATTTGATCCAAATGGAATTCTTAATCCTGGAAAGATATTCTGACACCTAAAATTATTTCAAATGAAATTTTTCCCGTTTTTGTTGTTCATCCTGGTGATCTGCTGTAAAAATCAAACGCAACCTTCACAAGAAACGGAAAAATCAGAAAGTGAAATTGTCACCCCCACCCTTACTGCAGAACAACTGGAAGCGGGATGGCAGTTGCTTTTTGATGGAAAGACACTAAATGGCTGGCGCACCTACCAGAACCAACCCAACAATAGCTGGAGGGTAGAAAACGGTACCTTGCGTTGTCTTCCGTTCGACTCAGCAAACCAACGCGCTGACCTTATCACGGTTGAGCAATACAAAGATTTCGAATTGCAATTTGATTGGAAGATTGGCTTTCAGGGGAATAGCGGAGTGATGTTTCGGGTAACGGAAGAATTTGATCAACCGTACCTTACGGGACCTGAATACCAACTGTTGGATGATTTGGGATATCCTGGGGAATCACACGAAAAGAACAAGACAGGGTCTAGCTTTGATATGCAGGAGGCAAAATACAAAAAATTAAATCCAACAGGTGAATGGAATACATCCAAATTATTGGTAAATGGAAATAAGGTAGAGCACTGGCTCAATGGAGTGAAAGTGTTAAGCTATGAAATTGGATCTGAGGCGTGGAACGAAATGAAAGCAAACTGCAAATGGAAAGATGTAGACTCCTATGGGATGGCAGAAAAAGGATTCATCGATTTGCAAGATCATTCCAGTGAAGTGTGGTTCAAAAATATTATGATTAGGGTTTTATAAATTAAACTTCATCTTTCATTTTTAAATAAGCCTTCCATTAATTCTCCCCTGACTTTGCGCCTGCGCTTCTAAACTTATACATTGCCTTTATGTGTGGTATCACGGGCATTTTTGCTTTCAATCTGGTGGGTAAGTTCAACATGATCAACGTGACGGCTGCCACCATGGCACTGGAAAAACGGGGCCCAGACTTTCAGGATATTTATACCGATGCATGGGTTGGCCTGGGACACCGCAGACTTTCCATCATCGATACCAGTGATGCCGGTAATCAGCCCATGTGGGATGAGGAGAGCCGCTACGCCATCATCTATAATGGAGAGATTTTTAATTTCAGAGAACTGCGATCCAAGTTGCAAGCCAAAGGAATTACCTTTCGATCAGATTCCGATACAGAGGTGTTGCTTAAGCTTTTCATCCAGGATAAGGAAAAATGTCTTGATCAGCTCAATGGCTTTTTCTCCTTTTGTATTTATGACAAAGCTGAACAAACTTTCTTTCTGGCCAGAGACCGGTACGGGATAAAGCCCTTACTTTATCTGTTCGATGAAGATAAATTCATTTTTGCCTCCGAGATGAAAGCAATGTTGAGTTATGGTTTAGAAAAAACCATTGACTTTGCCTCGTTGCATACCTACCTCCAGCTCAATTATATTCCAGGTCCGCATACTATCTTCAAAGAGGTAAAAAAACTGCAACCAGGTCACTACCTGCGTGTGTCGCGAGGTAAACAGGAAATTGAATGCTACTACGATATTCCCTACAATAAAAGCACCAAAGAGTTAATTTCCTACGACAAAGCAAAGGAAAAATTCAAAACCTTACTGGAAGAAGCTGTAATGAAAAGATTGGTGGCCGATGTGCCGCTGGGTTCATTTTTAAGTGGCGGACTCGATTCATCCATCGTTGCCGGGCTGGCCAGCAAGCACAAACCCGATTTGCAAACGTTTAGCATCGGATTCAAAGATGAACCCTTTTTCGATGAGACATCCTACGCTCGATTGGTCGCGAAACATTTCAACACATCACACACAGTTTTTTCATTGACCAATGACGACCTATACAGTCATGTTCACTCCATTCTTGATTATACCGATGAACCTTTTGCCGATTCGTCCGTCATTGCTGTTTATATTCTAAGCAAGGAAACGAGAAAACACGCTACCGTAGCGCTGTCGGGTGACGGGGCTGATGAATTGTTGGCAGGCTACAACAAACACGAGGCTATACACCGTATACTTAATCCCGGCATTCGCGAAAATTTCATTGGCAGCCTGGGTGGTTTATGGAAAATGTTGCCCCACTCAAGAAACAATGCATTATTTAATGCCTTCAGGCAAATGAGCCGGTTTGCGGAAAGCATGAAACTAAACCATAAGGATCGTTATTGGCTACTGGCGGGTTTTGCCAGTGAAAAAGAATCGTTACAATTATTGTCACCTTCATCTTTGAATCAACTGGACCAACAATTTTATATTGAAAGGAAGGATGCACTGTTGAATACTCTTGATTCCGGTTCCATCAATGATGTTTTGCTAACCGACACAAAACTGGTCTTACCAAACGACATGCTTACCAAAGTTGATTTGATGTCAATGGCCAACAGCCTGGAGGTAAGAGTTCCCTTTCTGGATTATGAGCTTGTCAATTTTATTTTCAGTTTACCAGGCGACTATAAAATAAATTCTTCCATCAGAAAACGAATTGCGCAGGACGCCTTCAGGGAGATGCTTCCCGCCAAACTTTACAACCGACCGAAAAAAGGATTTGAAGTGCCTTTGCTGAAATGGCTCAGGCGAGAAATGAGATCGTTGATCACGGATGATCTGCTTTCCAAATCCTTTGTAGAAGCTCAGGGCATTTTTAATTATGAATCCCTCGCTAAATTGAAAAGGCAATTATTCTCAAACAATCCGGGTGATGTGCACGCCCGAATCTGGGGATTAATCGTATTTCAATGGTGGTGGAAGAAAAATATTAAGCACTAAAATCAGGTCTATGAAATCACCATACAAGTGCCATATAAACTAAAATAAATAATTATTAACAGATGAAATATTTAATAAAAATAGAAGAGCTGGCCATGCTGGGCCTCGCCATTTATCTCAATTCGTTTCTCCCCTTTCCTACCTGGGTGTTCTGGGCTTTCTTCCTCGCTCCGGATATCGGTATGCTTGGATATTTGCTCAATCCAAAAGTTGGAGCATTCACTTACAATTTATTTCATCACAAAGGCATTGCCTTAGCTTGTTATTTTGCCGGCTATTTTCTCATTATCCATGAGCTCACGCTGGCAGGTGTAATTCTATTCGGGCACAGTTCGTTTGACAGAATACTTGGTTATGGATTAAAGTATTCGGATGATTTCAAGCATACCCACCTGGGGATGATAGGTAAAAAGGTTTAGCTTATTCTACGTTGTCAGATTGGCTGGATAATAAATAATGCAAGTTCCTGAGATAACCACATAGGCACATTAGGCCCACATAGCAAGTCTTCCCGTGAAGCAAATTGCCTGATGTGAACTATGTATCTATATGGTAAGAGTTGAAATTGTAAAATCCGTCAAGGCAGATCTAACTTTTTTTCTGCTCCCTGGTCCACATATCTCTGAGGGTAGTTGTTCGATTAAACACCAGCTTGTCTTGCGTGGAATTCTTATCCAAACAAAAATAGCCGGTACGCATAAATTGAAACCGATCTTCCGGTTTTGCATTTCTTATATCCGGCTCAGCATAGGCAATTTGAACCTGTAACGAATCGGAGTTGATATGATTTTTAAAATCATCTTCTATCGATCCCATGTCTTCCGTGTTGAATAACCTGTCGTAGCGTCTCACCTCCACAAGCAAAGTACTTGCCGCACTCACCCAGTGAATTACTCCTTTCACACTGATACCAGACGAATCAGATCCGCTTTTGCTCTCTGGGAAATAAGTGCAATACAACTCAACTACATTTCCACTGTTGTCCTTTTTGAAGTCATCACACTTAATGATGTATGCACTTTTTAATCGCACCATCCCACCGGGAGAAAGCCTGAAAAATTTCTTTGGAGGATTCTCCATAAAGTCTTCCCGCTCGATGAGCAATTCTTTAGTGAACGGCATTTCCCTCTGCCCCATGGTTTCATCTTCCGGATTGTTCCCACTGGCCAGCATTTCGGTTTTATCCCCCGGGTAATTGGTAATGATGACCTTTATGGGATTCATCACCACCATTCGTCTCAAAGAAATTTTATTAAGATGATCCCTGACACAAAACTCCAAAAGGCCGAAGTCTATCAGATTATCTCTTTTTGCCACACCGATTCGCTCACAAAAATCACGAACACTCTCAGGCGTGAATCCCCTTCTGCGAATACCACTGATGGTAGGCATACGCGGGTCATCCCATCCATTTACAATGTTTTCATTTACCAATTGAAGCAGTTTACGTTTGCTCATCATGGTGTAGGTCATGTTGAGGCGGGCAAACTCATATTGACGGGATGGAAATATTTCCAGGTTTTCAATCAGCCAGTCATACAATTCCCGATGGGGCACAAACTCGAGTGTACAAATGCTATGAGTAACCCCTTCGATTGAATCACTCTGACCATGTGCAAAATCATACATGGGATAAATACACCACTTGTCTCCTGTTCGGTGGTGATGTGCATGTTTAATACGATAGATCACAGGATCCCGCATAAGCATATTCGCATGCGCCATTTCAATCTTTGCGCGCAATACTTTCGATCCATCCGGATGCTTACCTTCTTTCATCTCTGTGAATAGGGAAAGATTTTCTGCGACAGACCGATCTCTGAAAGGGCTGTTGACACCTGCTTTGGTTGGTGTGCCTTTTTGGTTTGCCATTTCCTCACTGGTACTGTCATCTACATAGGCCAACCCTTTGCCGATCAGTTTCAGAGCAAATTCATAAAGCTGATCGAAGTAGTCCGAGGCATAAAACTCGTTGCTCCACTCAAAACCCAGCCACCGTACGTCTTCCTTGATGCTTTCCACATATTCCGTCTCTTCGGTAATAGGATTTGTATCATCAAATCGCAGGTTGGTTTTACCATTGTAATCGTTGGCCAGGCCAAAATTGAGGCAAATGCTTTTGGCATGTCCGATATGAAGGTAGCCATTGGGCTCAGGTGGAAACCGGGTAATAATCTGCTGGTACTTGCCAGATTTTAAGTCATTCTCAACGATTTCCTCTAAAAAATTAAGCCCTTTTTCGTCAGCCATGGTGTTTGAATAAATGAGGTGCAAATCTAGGAAGGGTTGGATTAAATAATGGCAAATTTTGAGACATTTCGCCTCCTGCGAACTAAACCAAGACTTACATTTTGCTGAGAAAATACAAACGCTATAACTATTTCACCGCAGGCTCCTGAAAGGGACTCTGCGATTTACTACACGCTACACCCTGCGAAAGACTCTGGGAGAATAAAAAAACATTTGGCTCAATTGTACCAAACAGCGTAGCGTTTCCGTCTCAACTCCAACGCAAGTTGCGCTTCCATCTTCAAGGCCTCTGTTCTTGTTTTCATGGGCTCGATATGGTTGTACAAACTCGGGCGCAAGTACCGGCCGTACTTCTGAACAAGATTGGAAGAAAGTTTATGACCTTTCCTATTTCTATACCCAGACCGGTGCTGTTCAAAACGTTCTTGAGGTGTTTTGCTGGTCATCCCCACATAGAGACATTCAAGCACGCCGTTGAATTGCGGATTAGCCGCACGAAACCTGGCGCTCTCGGTAAACACTTTTTTGGATAGTTCTATAACGTAGACCTGATAAGGCATCTACTGAGAATCTAGATTATCCTTCATACTTTTTATATGTTCCGGGCCAATCCTGCAGCAACCACCCATAATATCTACACCCAGCGTTATCCACTCCTTGGACATAGAGGCAAAGGCATCCGGATCGGCAAGACCCAACCACGTTTTGGTTTTAGCCTGAAATACTTCACCGGAGTTTGGATAAGCAACTATATGCTTAGAGCTGGCATTGGCTTTCAGCTCTTTTACTAACCCAGAAATGTGTTGCGGCGCGGTGCAGTTTACCCCGATGGCAAACAAATTTGTATAATCCTCCAACAGGGTTGCACATTCTTTAATAGGTGTACCATCGTTGATATGCTTATCATCCTTGCATGAAAAAGTTATCCATGCAGGCTTTTTAGTTTGTTTAAGAATCTCCGCCAGTACTTCGGCCTCTTGAAAACTGGGGATTGTTTCACAGGCAAAGAAATGGGCATTAGTATCATCCAATAATTTTATCCTTGGTATGTGAAAATCAAAAAGGGTTGCGTCAGACACTCCGTAGTTGCCACGATATTCGGAACCATCGGACCGATACGCACCGTACGGACCGATACTGGCTGCTATCAATAACGACGATGTATCGTTCCCCAATGCTTCAAACCGCTTGATGGCTTCTTCTGCCAGAGTCACTGTTTTTATAATCATGGCCTCAGCCGTGGCGTGGTTGTAGCCCAGGTGCATGAACCCAGGAATCGTGGCCTGGTAACTGGAGGTGGTAATACATTGAGCACCGGCTTTAAGGTAAGCCAGGTGTGCCTCGATGATAGCTTCAGGATTGGTTTCCAGCATGTGGGCAGACCATAGTTTGTGGTTCAGGTCACATCCTTGTCTTTCCAGTTCATTGGAGAGACCTCCGTCTATTAAAAGTGGAAATTTGATATTCATCATTCAAAGATAATTCCAAATATCTGGTGTAGGTACCTTGCTTGCTGGCAGTTTTCCCGCAGATACTGAAAGGGGCTCTGCGATATTTTATAATTCATCCTAGCGGAAGACTCTTCTGCGGGGAATCAACAACCCTCTTCATCTAAATGTGATAACTCCGCCCTAAACCTTTCCCAAAATCCAATTACAACCATTTTACCCAAAAAACCGTATCTTAGCATATTGATTAAGCTCTTGAAGTTCCTAAAAACCATATTTACAGTCGTTTTGAAGCTGATTTTCACTATTTCAGCAGTCTTGTTGTTTCCCTTTCTTTCCTACAGCCGTATGAAGGAAATGCATCTCAATTCTGGCAAAAGATGAAGTCCCTAAAATCCATATTTTCAGCCTTTTTAGCCCTGATGGTGGTGCTGTCTTCGTTTAGCTTAACGATAAACAAGCACATCTGTATGGGCCGGGTGCAAAGTGTGGCCATCCTCCACGATGCTACACCTTGTGCCATGGAACTCATGGCGGATGATGGTAAAAACATTTCTAAAATGGAGGGCTGTTGCCGCGATGAGCAAACCAAAATTGAAGGTAATGACTATCCGGTAAAACAAGTAAAGCCCCTGACTGTTGAATATCAGTCCCTGTGGGTGGCTGCTCTTCCCGCTGTTATTGAAACCTTTAATTTTGAAAATACCACCACCCATCACTCGCTGCTGCGACACAAACCACCCCTGATAGAAAGAGAAATTCCTATTCTCCTTCAATCCTTCCTTATCTGATCAAGTTGAGTTGACTTCGGCTACTGATATTTCCATCAGTACCTAAAAGCCATTGGGCTTAACCATTCACTCAAATTTTTTTGATCATGTTAAATAAAATCATTCGTTACTTTCTGGAGAACAGACTCATCACGCTTATCGTTTTGTTGCTGTTCATTGGTTGGGGATTGGTTACATCTCCTTTCAACTGGAACATCGGCTTCCTTCCCTCCGATCCGGTGCCTGTGGATGCCATTCCTGACCTGGGAGAAAATCAGCAAATCGTTTTTGCCGATTGGCCCGGTCGCTCCCCACAGGATGTAGAGGATCAGATCACCTACCCGCTTACGGCATCGTTGCTGGGTGTGCCGGGTGTTAAGTCGATCAGGTCTACTTCCATGTTTGGTTTCTCCAGCATCTATGTCATCTTCGATGAGCAGACGGAATTCTATTGGTCTCGATCACGTATTTTGGAAAAACTGAATTCCCTGCCTTCCGGGATATTACCGGAAGGTGTTCAGCCCGCGCTCGGTCCTGATGCAACGGCATTGGGCCAGGTATTCTGGTATACACTGGAGGGCAGAGACTCGCAAGGGAATGTAACTGGCGGTTGGGATCTGCATGAGATCCGAAGTGTGCAAGACTTTTACGTAAAGTATGGACTCAATGCCGTAGAGGGAGTTTCTGAGGTGGCGTCTATTGGTGGATTGATCCGGGAATATCAGGTGGATGTAAATCCAGATGCACTTAAGGCATACAATATTGGCCTTGACATGGTGATGATGGCCGTAAAGAATTCCAACCGTGATGTAGGCGCACAGACCATAGAAATTAATAAAGCAGAATACCTTGTGCGCGGCCTCGGGTATATCAAAAAAGTAGAAGACCTTGAGCTGGCAGTAGTAGCAGTCAACGACAACGTACCCATCCGTATTAAAGATATCGGAATGGTTACGCTGGGTCCAGCTACACGCAGAGGCATGCTTGACAAAGATGGTGCCGAGGTGGCAGGTGGCGTGGTTGTAGCACGCTATGGTTCCAATCCGCTGGCCGTGATCAATGGGGTAAAGGATAAGATCAAAGAGATCGCTCCGGGAATGCCTGAGAAAACACTTTCTGATGGCACAGTCAGTAAACTTACTGTTATCCCATTTTACGATCGCACACAGCTGATTCAGGAAACCATTGGCACGTTGGAGTCTGCACTTTCACACGAAGTGTTGATTACCATAATCGTGGTGATCGCGCTGGTATTGAATCTTCGTGCTTCGTTGCTTATTTCCAGTCTGCTTCCGGTGGCTGTGCTGATGACTTTCATCATCATGCGCTATGCCGGTGTAGATGCCAACATTGTAGCCTTGTCGGGAATTGCCATCGCTATCGGTGTGATGGTGGATGTGGGTGTTGTGTTTGTGGAAAATATCATCCGCCACATGGAGCTGCCGGAGCATAAGGGTGCTAATGGAATTGAGTTACTTGAGGTCATTTACAAGGCGACAACCGAAGTGTCAGGCGCCATCACTACTGCCCTTGCCACCACCATTGTCAGTTTCCTTCCTGTATTTTTTATGGAAGCAGCGGAAGGCAAGCTTTTCAAACCCCTGGCGTTCACAAAGTCATTTGCCTTATTGGCTACTTTCATTTTAGGAATTGTCATACTTCCGGCATTAGCTCACTTGATTTTTTCTATTGACTATAACAAAAAGAGAGTCCGCAGGTTCTGGAACATTTGTTTCATGGTTGCAGGTGTGTTGCTGGCCATTTATTCCAAAATGTGGTTGCCGCTTGCCCTCGTCTTACTGGGTATCAACAACCTGATGGAAAGCCGGTGGAATGAGAAATTCAAAACTTATCCGGGCTACATCAACATTGGCATATTGGTATTGATTTCTTCTTACCTGCTGACCACCGAATGGATGCCCCTGGGACATCAGAACGCTGTGATTGTAAATTTTCTCTTTGTGATCATGCTATTGATGGTGGTGTTGGGCACCTTGATGTCCGTTGTTTATTTCTATGAACCAATTCTCAACTGGTGTTTGAACAACAAGGGCAAGTTTTTGCTGCTCCCGGTTGTTACGATTATGCTGGGAATATTTATCTGGTTGGGATTTGCCAACACTTTTGGTTTTATAGCTAAAGGTTTTGACAAGCTGCGTTGGAATGTTCGAACCACAGCACCCTGGTCAGCCATGACTCATTTATTTCCGGGAACGGGTAAAGAATTTATGCCAAGTTTGAATGAAGGAAGTTTTCTGCTTATGCCTACTTCCATGCCGCATGCCGGTGTGGAAGAGAATACGCGGGTAGTACAACAACTGGATATGAGGCTGGCCGCCATACCCGAAGTGGAACTTGCCGTTGGTAAAATGGGACGAGCAGAATCTGCATTAGACCCTGCTCCCATATCCATGTATGAGAATGTGATCAACTATAAGCCGGAATATATTTCGGACGAAGCCGGCCATCGGATTACATTCAAAACAGATGATCAGGATCGTTTTGTACTAACCAATGGACAAAAATTGACTAATGCAGAAGCGCTGGATTTACAAATAGAAAAATCCCTTCTCATTCCTGATGAGGATGGTGAATACTACAGAAACTGGAGACCACACATTAAAAGCCCAAATGATATCTGGAATGAAATAGTGTCAGTAACTAAAATCCCCGGAGTTACGTCCGCTCCAAAGCTACAACCCATCGAAACACGGCTGGTGATGTTGCAAACGGGAATGCGTGCGCCTATGGGTATCAAAGTTTATGGCGCTGATCTTACTACCATTGAAAAATTCGGTTTGGAGTTGGAGGGCATTTTAAAACAAGTACCTTCCGTAAAATCAGAAGCCGCCTTTGCAGATCGCATTGTTGGAAAACCCTATTTGCATCTGAACATTGACAGGAATGCTATTGGCCGGTATGGCTTGAGTGTGGAGCAAGTGCAGCAATCTATTGAAACGGCCATCGGGGGCATGACCATTACCACCACCTTGGAAGGAAGAGAGCGATACCCCGTGCGCGTACGTTACCCGCGTGAGCTTCGCGATGACCCAGATAAAATCAAAAAAATCCTGGTGCCTACGCCTATGGGTGTGCTGGTGCCACTGGGTGATCTGGTAAGGGTGGAATATCTCCGGGGTCCGCAAATGATCAAAAGTGAAGATACTTTTCTGGTGGGGTACGTCTTGTTTGATAAAAAAGATGGTTATGCGGAGGTAGATGTTGTACAGGAAGCGCAGCGATTCATACAAAATAAAATAGACAGTAAAGAACTGGTGGTGCCAACTGGTATCAGCTACAAATTTTCTGGCAGTTATGAAAATCAGATAAGGGCTACCAAAAGATTAGCGATTGTTATACCGTTGAGTCTACTGATTATTTTTCTGTTGCTCTACTTTCAGTTTAAGACCCTCATCGCTTCCTCCATACATTTCTCAGGCGTGTTTGTGGCATTTGCAGGAGGGTTTATTATGATCTGGCTCTACGGACAGGATTGGTTTATGAACTTTGGAATTGCTGGGGTGAATATGAGAGATCTGTTTCAAATGCACACAATCAACTTAAGTGTAGCTGTATGGGTTGGTTTCATCGCGCTGTTTGGCATAGCTACCGATGACGGTGTGATCATGGGTACGTACATACACCAGGTCTTTGAGGAGAAAAAACCTTCAACAGTTTCAGAAGTGCGTGAGGCTGTGCTGATAGCCGGCAAGAAACGCGTAAGGCCAGCCATGATGACTACAGCAACCACTTTGATTGCGCTCATTCCTGTACTCACGTCAACCGGCAAGGGATCAGACATCATGGGACCGATGGCGATACCAACTTTTGGCGGTATGACCATTCAGATCATGACCATTTTTGTGGTGCCTGTATTGCAGGCGTATTGGAGAGAGTCAGTTGTTAAAAGAGAGTTAATTAGAAATGAAAATGAATAAGAATTTCACAATTATATTGTTCATGACACTCCCCTTGGTGGGCTGGTGTCAAACAACACTGGAAGAATATCTACAATTCGCGGCTCAAAACAACCCCGGGTTGAAAGCCAGCTATGCGGAGTTTGAAGCCACATTGCAAAAAGTTACTCAGGCAAGTGCGCTGGAAGATCCCAATTTCCGAGTATCAACTTTTGGGCAAATGGTAGAAACGCGAACCGGTCAGCAAATGGCCAGGTTTTCGTTGGAACAGATGTTTCCGTGGTTTGGCACATTGAAAGAACAAAAGAATGTGGCTGCGCTTAGTGCAGAAGTCGCCTACGAAGTTTTCAGGAGCCAACGAAATGAACTGATGCTAAACGTTAAGCTGGCCTATTATCCATTGCACGAATTGGATGAATCCATTCGCATTATCGAAGAGAATCTAAAAATATTGGAAACCTTAAAAACACTAGCCATATCAAGATTTCAAAATGGGCAAGGTAAGATGAGTGATGCCTTGCGGGTGGATATCATGACTAACGAGATTGAAACTGATATATCAATTCTGAAGGAGAAAAGAAAATCATTAGTGATCACTTTCAACAAGCTACTCAACCGCGAAGAACAAGCTGACGTAGTGGTGGAAAAACAACTTGAAGTAATTAATCCGACAGTGAGTCGCGACAGTCTGATTAATAATCCAGGTTTGGTAGCACTTAGAAAGAAAGTATTGGCCGCACAGGCACAAGAGAGATTGGCTGAAAAACAAAGCGCACCTAAATTGGGATTGGGTGTAGAGTATATTATCACTCAAAAGCGTCCTGAAATGACTTTCTCAGATAATGGAAAAGATGCCTACATGGCGATGTTCTCTGTGTCGCTGCCGATTTACAGAAAGAAATACCAGGCGGCAATCAAAGAAACGCAACTAATGCAAACCTCCTTTACCCAAATGCAACAACAAACTGAGAATAATCTGATTGCTGAATATGAAATGGCGATGTTCGAGTTGGCTCGCATACGCGAGCAAATTGTATTATACCTTAAACAGGTAGTGCAAACCAAACAAATCATTACACTGCTTACTACGGCAGTGAGCAGCAATGAGGCTGACTTTGAGGAGATCCTGGAGATGCAACAAGTTTTATTGAAATACGAAATATTGGAAATAACAGCAAGGAAGGAGTATCAATTTGCTATGGCACAATTGGATTACCTGATTGGAAATTAGATTTGATGTGGGAATATGATGATGTGAGAATTAGGTGATGTGGTGATGAGTTAATGGGTAGATAATTATACAATTTAAATTTTTATAAAATGGAAGCTCAAGGAAATGTAATTCTGGATTTAACGTTTGAATTTGCCGTTAAAATCGTAGCCTATTGCGAACAGCTAGAGGAAAACAGGAAATATGTCATCGCAAAACAGTTAACCCGATCAGGTACTGCGATAGGTGCGTTGGCCAACGAGTCGCAGGATTCTGAAAGTAAGGCGGACTTTATTCATAAGCTAAAAATCGCAGCCAAGGAAGCCAGAGAAACAAGGTATTGGTTAATGATTTGCCAACGCAGCAAGTCGTATCCGTTTGACGAAACATTATTAGCTGATCTTGACCCGATTCAGAAAGTTTTAAACAAAATTATTGCAACATCGAAGAAAAAATGATGGATAATGCGATGATGTGGAAATTGTGGTAATGATATCACTCAATTAAAATGAAATAATAAATTATGGAAACGAGAAATAAATTCATGAAAAAATATTTGATTCCGATAACCTTGCTGATTGTGGGAATAGTTGTTGGTTGGCTAATCAACCAATCAACACATCAACCAATCAACACATCATCACATCAAGATATTCACACATCAGAGACATGGACCTGCTCTATGCACCCCTCCATACGTCAATCGGAACCGGGTAAATGTCCCATCTGTGGCATGGACCTGATTCCCTTGGAAAATGAGGAGGATGGTGGTGATCCCATGGAAGTGAAAATGAGTGAAACAGCCATGAAGCTGGCTAACATTCAAACCATTCGGGTGGGTACGACTCAACCTGTCAAAGAAATTCGACTAAACGGTAAGGTGCAGGCAGACGAAAGAAAAAAATCCTCCCAAGCTGCGCACATTCCCGGAAGGATTGAACAATTGTTGGTGAACTTCACGGGCGACTACGTTCAAAAAGGACAAACGATCGCTCAGATTTATTCACCTGAGTTGGTGACAGCCCAACAGGAACTATTTGAATCGCATAAAATAAAAGATGCACAACCTGCGCTTCATTCGGCTGCCCGTGAAAAATTGAAGAACTGGAAGCTCACAGAGAAACAAATCGATGAGATGCTGGTCAGCGGAAAAATCCAGGAGCGATTTCCATTGAAGGCAGATTTATCCGGCATTGTAATGGAAAGGCGCGTAAGTGTTGGAGACTATGTAATGCGTGGAGCTCCGATCTATGATATCGTTGACTTGTCGGCAGTATGGGTGATGTTTGATGTGTATGAAAGCGATATTCCCTGGGTCAAGAAAGGTAGTGATGTTGTATTTACAGTTCAATCCCTGCCTGGAGAGGAATTCCATAAGAAGATCTCCTTTATTGAACCTATTTTAAATTCTGCTACCAGGGTCGCCACCGCCAGAGTAGAGATGCCAAACCCCTGTTTGAAACTCAAGCCGGAAATGTTTGCTACCGGAATTGTAAAAAGTGATTTGAAAGGAGATAATAACATCGTCATTCCAAAATCAGCGGTGATGTGGACGGGAGAAAGGTCGCTCGTCTATTTGAAAAATGTGACTGAGGCTGGTGTGAGTTTCATTATGCAAGAAGTAACTCTCGGTCCTTCTCTTGGCGATTCTTATATAATTAAAGAAGGATTGGAACCGGGATTGGAAGTGGTAACCAATGGCGCTTTCACTATTGATGCAGCGGCACAGCTTGCAGGTAAGACCAGTATGATGAATCCGTCTGGTGAAGCGGGTACAGCAGGACACAATCACAGTGATGCAAATGCCAATTCAAATCAACAGCAAACAAGTGAAACCTTTGCGGTTAATAATCAATTCAAAACTCAACTGAGTGCCTTGCTCGATCCTTATCTTTCACTAAAAGATGCTCTGGTTCAAACGGATGCAAAAAAAGCATCGAGTGAAGCCAGTCAATTTATCCTTTCACTGAAAAAAGTAGATATGAAATTGGTGAAGGGTGAAGCACATAATGCCTGGATGAAGCTATTGGAGACCCTTAACGATTCCGGTAAGAAGATTGGATCATCTACCGATGTAGAAACTCAGCGAAAATCATTTTCAGCGTTGAGCAATGCGTATTACGCTGCCATACAACAATTCAATGTGACCGGGCTGGATGCATACTATCAATTTTGTCCCATGGCATTCAATGATAAAGGCGCTCATTGGATAAGCAAGAATAGTCAAATTCAAAATCCGTACTTTGGTGACAAAATGATGACTTGTGGATATACAAAAACTGACATAAAATAACTTTTTGGCTTTGTGACTTTGCCTGGAAATTTACGCAAAAGCTAAAGCATTATTATTTTTAAATTAAACTAACTAAATACAAACATGAAAAAATCTTTTATTACAATCCTGGTAACAATGATATTGTTCGCGACATTTTTCCATTGGACTTACATCCTGCGGAAATAGCAGCAAGACTGAAGAAGTAGCGGAAGTTGTTTATGCCTGTCCCATGCACCCCGAGGTAAAAGGAAAAGAGGGTGATACCTGCAGTCAATGTGGTATGGCCCTTGAAAAAGTAGAAGAAGGAGCGGCTACCGAACATACACATCATTAATTCAAGCAGGTGCAAAGGAAAATTCTCTTTCTTTTAAGTCTTATACTTATGCTGAGCTGCTCGCAAGCAACATCTGAGCTGGACAAGATTGAATTAAAACAACTGGACGGTACACGTATCGACTGGTCGAACTTTAAAGGTAAAATCATCTTTATTAACTTCTGGGCTACCTGGTGCAAACCCTGCATTCAGGAGATGCCTACCATTGCAAAAGCACAAGAACAATTGAAAGGGCAGGATGTTGTATTTCTTTTTCCTTCCAATGAAAGTGTAGATCAAATACAAAACTTTAAAGAAAAGAGAGACTTTGATTTTAACTATGTACAAGCTCAAAACATGGAGGCGCTAAACATCATGGCGCTTCCAACAACGTTTATTTTCAATGCGAAAGGGGAGTTGATTTTCTCTGAGGCAGGCTTCAGGGATTGGAGCACTCCTGAGAACATTTATTTAATCACAGGTAAACGAAATAATCCATGAACCGTGCAATGCTATTAATGGGAATAATGTTAATGTTCCTTTCTTGTAGAAAAGAAAAAGCTACAACAGGTTGGGCGGTAAGCGAACATCAATCACCCGCTGCTTCACCTAGCGCTGAACCCTATTTGTTTACAGATAAAAACGACACTACTTATCTATCGTGGGTAGAAAAAACGGATAGCGCGCATGCATTCAAATTCGCCAAATGGATGGATGGAGCATGGACTGTGCCAACCGTTATCGCTACCGGCAATAACTGGTTTGTGAATTGGGCAGACTATCCCATGATTGCCACCCATGGCGAAAAGAATTATGTATCCCATGTGTTGAGTAAAAGCGGAGAAGATACTTACGCTTACGATGTGAAAATGTACGCCTCGCAAGATGGCGGGAAATCCTGGGGCAGTTCATTCTTGTTGCATGATGATGGCAAAAAGGCAGAACATGGATTTGTAACCCTCCTACCATTTGAGAAAAATATTTTTGTAACCTGGCTTGATGGAAGGAATACAGTCATGGAGGGTATGGAAAACATGAAAGTTATGGATCATGGCGGACACCATGGTGCTATGAGCCTGAGGGGTGCTATCATCGACTACACTGGAAATAAAATCAATGAATGGGAGCTGGACAACAAAACCTGTGACTGTTGTCAGACAACAGCAGCCATCACCGTCAATGGACCAGTGGTAGTTTATCGCGACCGGTCGGATGAGGAAATAAGAGACCTTTCTATCGTGAGGTATGTAGAAGGTGAGTGGACCGATCCTAAGCCCGTTTACAACGACAATTGGAAAATTGCCGGCTGTCCCGTCAATGGTCCTCGCGCTGATGCGTTGGGCAATACGCTGGCTATTTCATGGTTTGCGATGGAGGATGATCAGGCATCGGTGAAGTTAATTTTCTCCAAAGACGGAGGTGAAACGTTTGATGTACCAATCCGGATTGATGAAGGAAAACCCATTGGCCGGGTAGATGTACTGATGCTGGATGAAGAGAATGCCATGGTGAGCTGGATGGAAAGCAGCGATATCAAAGCCATGAAAGTGAACATTAATGGCAAGAAAGAGACACCCATTGTGGTAGCTTCTTCTTCTGATTCACGCTCCAGCGGTTTTCCACAAATGACAAAATCTAATAATGAAATTATTTTTGCGTGGACAGATGATAATGAAAAAAAAGTGAAAGTGGCCAGCCTAAAGCTGTAGGGCAATTCCCGTCCATTCATTTCAAATTTTATAGTGAACAGTACCTCAAAACTGTGTGTAAATCATGTAAACTCTTCATTTAATTGTATAATAGAATTAATTCGAAAGAAGGGAATTTTGGCTATTCATAATTAACATAAAAAATGATGCAACACATTTATCAAGTATCCGGAATGACCTGCACTGGTTGCCAAAACCATGTCGAAAAAACACTCAGCCATGTTGAGGGTATAGAAGAAGTTTCGGTGGATCTGAAAACCGGGGAGGCCACGCTAAAGATGAAAAGCCACGTGCCTTTGGAGAAATTACAAAAAGCTTTAGAAGACGATGGTGGAAGATATGGTATCTCTATGAAGGGAGCGAATCACATTCATCATCAAAAGAAAACACCCCAAAGCACTAAAGGTAATGGTACGGGCACCTATTACTGCCCCATGCATTGCGAGGGAGAAAAAACCTACGATCAACCAGGAGATTGCCCGGTCTGTGGAATGGATCTCGTAGAAGAAGTCAATTTGAGCAGTAGGAATAATACTCAATATACCTGCCCTATGCACCCGGAAATAATTAAGGATGAGCCAGGGAGTTGTCCTATATGTGGGATGGGTTTAGTGCCGCTAAAAGTTGATGAATCGGCAGAAAGTAAAACCTACAAGAGGCTTCTTAAAAAATTCTGGATTGCTTCCGGATTTACACTGCCCATTTTTCTGATTGCCATGTCGGAGATGATTCACAATAATCCATTGTATACAATTTTGGACTTAAAATACTGGAACTGGGTACAATTTGTTTTATCCATCCCAGTGGTTTTTTATGCCACCTGGATGTTCTTCGACCGCGCCTACAAGTCCATTGTGACCTGGAATCTTAACATGTTTACCTTAATAGGAATAGGTGCGGGTGCAGCATGGCTGTTTAGTCTTTTCGGAATGTTTTTTCCGGATATTTTTCCAGATCAATTCAAAACAGAGTCTGGCACAGTGCATGTATACTTTGAGGCAGCAACTGTTATTCTAACACTTGTATTACTGGGACAATTATTGGAAGCACGTGCGCACAGTAAGACTAATTCTGCCGTAAAGGAATTATTAAAACTGGCTCCTAACAAAGCTATAAAGATATCGAATGGTAAAGAAGAAGAAATTTCCATTGATCATATTAGTATTGGTGATTTGTTACGAGTGAAGCCTGGGGATAAAATTCCTGTCGATGGTGTTGTTGAAGAAGGTGAGAGCAATGTGGATGAATCGATGATTACAGGCGAACCCATTCCGGTGAGGAAAGCTCATGGGGATAAAGTTAGCTCAGGCACAATAAACGGAAACCAATCATTTACCATGCGGGCAGAAAAGGTAGGAGCTGACACCCTGCTTTCCCAAATCATTGAAATGGTAAATAAAGCGAGCCGAAGTCGCGCGCCTATTCAGAAATTAGCCGATCAAATTTCAGGCTACTTTGTGCCCATTGTAGTGATTATTGCTGTCATCACTTTTATACTTTGGGTAATCTTTGGCCCAGAGCCAAAGTATGTTTATGGTTTTGTTAATGCAATTGCTGTTTTAATAATTGCATGCCCATGTGCATTGGGATTAGCTACTCCGATGTCCGTTATGGTAGGGGTTGGTAAAGGTGCAGGCATGGGCGTGTTAATAAAAAATGCCGAAGCACTGGAAACGCTGAACAAAATAAATGTGCTGATTGTGGATAAAACGGGTACGCTCACCGAAGGCAGACCTTCTGTAGAAAAAGTACTTTCCACTTCTAAAAAATTCTCAGACAAAGAAATACTTCAATACATCGCTTCATTGAATCAGCTTAGTGAACATCCATTGGCAGAAGCTACAGTCACTTTTGGGAAAGAACAGGGTATAGATTTTTTAAAAGCAGAAAACTTCAAATCAACAACTGGAAAAGGTGTATCAGGTACAGTTAATAATAAAAAAGTAGCGCTAGGAAATGAAAAAATGATGGAGCAAACAAATGCAACATTGACTAACGAAGATCTTCAACAGGGAGAAGCATTTCAAAAGAAAGGTAAAACTGTATCCTATCTTGCAATTGATTCGGAAGTAGTTGGTTTCATCGCAATCGGGGACGCTATCAAAAAAAATAGTAAAGAAGCAATAAGGGAGCTTCAAGAGAGTGGCATCGAAGTAATTATGCTTACAGGTGATAATGCCAATACCGCTCAAGCTGTTGCCACAGAATTGAACCTTGCACATTTTAAAGCCGGCATGCTACCGGAAAATAAGCTGGAGGAAGTAAAACGCTTGCAAGCAGAGGGCAAAAAAGTTGCGATGGCTGGTGATGGCATTAACGACTCTCCGGCCCTTGCTCAAAGTGATGTAGGTATAGCTATGGGTACAGGTACTGATGTAGCTATTGAAAGTGCAGGGATAACGCTTGTCAAAGGCGATTTGAAGGGTATCCTTAAAGCATTTAACCTGAGTAAAAAGGTTATGAGAAACATTAAACAAAATCTATTCTTTGCACTGATCTATAACACGGCAGGAATACCTATCTCAGCAGGATTGCTGTTTCCCTTTTTTGGTATCTTGCTTAGCCCAATGCTGGCAGCTGCAGCTATGAGTCTGAGTTCAGTCTCAGTAATTGCGAATAGTTTGAGATTGAGAGCCAATTAAAATTCATGTAAAATCAAAATAAACTATGAGAATAATAATATTAATAACTAGCCTGGCAGTCTTAGTAGCATGCACCCGTTCAAGTAATGAAAACACTACACCGAATGAGGAATTAAAATCAAGTAAGCCTGAAATTCCAGAGGGCATTATTATTCAACCACAATCTGAAACAGACACTATTAAGGGAAGTCCTAAAGCATATGCAATTGGGAATATTGGTAACACCAACTTCACCATCAACTATTACTCCCCTGTAACAAGAGGTAGAATGATCTGGGGTGGACTGGTAGCCTACGACAATGTGTGGGTAACGGGCGCTCATAAAGCCACCAGTATTGAATTTGACAAGGATATTAAAGTTGGAGAAACAGTAATTCCAGCGGGGAAATTTGCATTCTTTACCATCCCCGGCAAAGATCAATGGGTCAGCATTTTAAATACAAACTGGAATCAACATCTTACTGATAATTATAGCAGTGATGATGATGTTGTCCGGCTGGAGTTAACCCCTTCAAAAAATGAACAACATCAGGAAAGGCTTAAATATGAAATCAAAAATACTGGCGAATCTGAGGGTGTAATTACAATTGAATGGGAAAGATTAAGGCTGCATATTCCAGTGAAAACAATAAACAAGCCTTCCTAAATGTTTTTTTCATTTCTTAAGCTTGGATTCCGAAATCTCCTCAAAAAAAATCGCCTTTACACTTTTCTCAATATTCTTGGTTTAGCCGTTGGCTTATCTTGCCTCTGGCTTGTTTCACTTTTTATAAATGATGAATATACATTTGATAGCCATTATAAAAATTCGGGTCGGATCCATCGTATCGTTTTGGATTTCAGCAGCGAGGGGACAATAACATCCTGGGCTAAGACGAGCGCTCCCATCGGTCAGCATTTGCAAGGTCTATTTCATGAAATAGAGCAGGTAACGCGAATCAGAAAGAATCCAAGCACTGATTTACTAACCGTTGGGGAAATGCAGTTTTTTGAAGATCAGCTTTTCTTTGCTGACAGCACCTTCTTTCAGGTTTTTGATATAGCATTCAAAATGGGGAATCCCATGCTGGCACTAAATGAGATAAATAATATTGTATTAACGGAGGCTTTGGCATTAAAGTATTTTAATACAATTGATGTCGTTGGAAGAACGATTCGGTATGATAATCAAAAAGATCTGAGAATTACCGGGATTATAGAAGCTATACCGGCCAACGTTCACTTCAGGCCTCAGGCTATCGTTTCATTTTCTACGCTTCAGGATATTTTGGGTGAAAGAAGGTTAAATCACTGGGGGCAGTTTGATCATTATACTTATGTATTACTGAGGGAGGGTTCATCTCCGGCTCAATTAGAGGAAAAATTTCCAGCGCTCCTCAAAAAATTTGCACCAGATTGGGTGGCGGAAAAGGAATCTCTCTTTCTCCAGCCAATCCGAACCATTCACCTTCAATCCAATCGCAAAGATGAAATCACCCCGAATAGTAATGAATCCTATTCTTACCTGTTGGGCACAATTGCTCTTTTTATTTTATTGATGGCCTGTACCAATTTCGTCAACCTGACTACAGCTAGTCAATTGTCACGGATTAAAGAGATTGCTATTCAAAAGGCGCTTGGGGCTAATGGGACTATACTTTCGGTTTATTTTTTTATAGAAACGGGTATCATTTGTCTGGGCGCTTTATTTATCTCCATTATCATTACACAATTAGCACTTCCATATTTCAACATGAGTCTTGGAAAGGAGTTAAGCCTAATTGAAAGTCCATGGTTGCTTGGGCCTGCACTTTCAGCTACTACAGCTATCATCATCCTGACCGGTTTATTTCCTGCCATTCAATCCGCAAAACTTTTGAGCACACAAATAAACAAATCGAAAAGTACCGTGAAGGGAAAATTTAATTTAAGGTCTGGTCTGGTTATTTTTCAGTTCAGCATTTCAATTTTTTTGATGGCCGCTACCTGGATAGTCTATGACCAACTTAAATTTTTGGAAAACACACATTATGGCTTTGAAGGTGAACAGGTGATAGTAATTCCAGTAAAGGATCGATCACAAAATGAAAGATTTAATACCATTAGACATGAGATTGAGCTATTACCCGGTATATCAAAGGCAAGCTTCTCATCCAGCACACCGGGCGCCAACAATTCACTTACCTATACCTACACCATAGCGGGATCAACGTTGGGTGAACAACCTATGGCTACCTTCATCGTGGATGATAATTTCTTCCAACTTTATCAATTGAAATTGACTTCGGGAAGAAATCTTGATCCCTTATCGACTGATACATTAGCCGATGTCATTATCAATGAGGCGGCAGTCAATGCTTTTCAATTGGGTGATCCGATTGGACAATGGGTGTCGGGAAAAGTAAAGGGTAGAGTAGTAGGCGTTGTAAAAAATTTCAATCACAGTTCACTTCATGAAAAGGTGCAGCCGGTAATTATGTACGCTTATAAGCCAAGTTTCAGATTTGTATCCGTTAAACTACGAGAATCTTCAGGTATTGTAGCCTTGCAAGAATTGTGGCCAGCACTATACAACGGTTATCCGTTGGAGTACGGGTTTTTAGATGAAGAGATAAAAAGGCTTTACGGATCAGAGTTAAGATTGACAAAAGCCTATACTTCGTTTTCCGTCATTGCGATAATTATTGCTTCTGTCGGTTTGATGGGATTGACTACTTATATCCTAAACAAAAAACGCAAAGAGATAAGTATCAGAAAGGTTTTTGGCAGTACTTCGGTTCAGATTGTGGCCTGGGTATATAAAGGTTATGCTTCCTTCATAGTTATTTCTTCCTTGATTGCCGGTATTGCCGGCTATTCAATGATGGAGAATTGGCTTAATGGCTTTAGCTATCGGATTGACCTCAGCGCTGTTTATTTTATTATACCTGCCGTTTTCATGGTGTTGGTTGTACTCACCAGCACGGGTATACAATCGCTCAAAGCTTCGATTGCCAATCCTACTGAAAATTTAAGGGAGGATTAAACGTTGAGGTAGCTGATTTCAGCTACCCGCCTCTTTTCTTGGCTTCTTTTTTTGCTCTCTTTTCTGCTCTCTTTTCCGCCAATGTCTTTAAAGGAGCTTTCTTTCCTTCCTTTTTCGCGTCTTGTGCTTTGGACATATTGATAAAATTTTATTGCTACTAAGGTAATATAAATAATTAAAACTGAAAGAGTGCACTCACGAGATTAAAGAAAATCAATTTAGTACAACCTTATAAATACAACAATGAATTATCCGGCATTCACTATTTTTGAATAGACATGAACACTCATCACATTTTGAAATCCATCAACCGGCATGTTTCTCTCGATGAAGAAGAAAAGAAGTACTTACAATCTATTCTGTTACCGATGAAGGTGATCCAAAACGAATTTATTGAGAAAACAGGTGAGGTAAGTCGATATTTTATTCACGTAAGCGAGGGGTGTCTGATGACCTACTATACCGATAGCCAGGCCAACGATCATGTACTGCAATTTGCCACGCCCGGCTGGTGGACTGGCGATTTGCACAGCTTTACTACAACATCAGCCTCAATATACTCTACAAGGGCATTGACCGACAGTCGTGTGCTTATGTTGCCTAAAATCCAAATGGATGCCCTGCTGGATCGCTTTCCAAAATTCGAGAAGTACTTCCGTATCATATTCCAGAATTCTCTGATCACCCACCAACAAAGGATATTGCGCAACCTGTCTATGACGGCCGAAGAACGCTACCAATATTTTGTTAGAAAATATCCCACCCTTGAACAATTTGTTCCTCAAAAGCACATTGCTTCATACCTGGGCATTACCCCTGAGTTTTTGAGCAAAATCAGAAGAAAGCTAATGGAGAAATAGCCAATTCAACCTCAAAACTCCTATCCATTTTCTGCCCGTTGCTCCTATTTTAGATTTCGGAATTAATCTAGGTTAAGACACGTAATGCTATTCCTTAATCTGGTTCAACCAATTTAGCCTGCCCGCAGCCCTACCTTTGTATTAACACAAGAAAAAGAATGTTTAACATAAAAAATAAAAAAAATGGAAGCAGCAGTAAAAACCAAATGGGCAATCGATCCAACACATTCGGAAATTCAATTTAAAGTAAAGCACCTTGTCATTTCTACCGTAACCGGATTTTTCAAAAAATTCAGCGGATCGGTTGAGGCTGATGGTGAAGATTTCGATGGCGCAGCGGTAACTTTTAGTACGGATATCGACAGTATTGATACCAACCAAAAAGATCGCGACACTCATTTAAAGTCGCCTGATTTCTTTGCGGCAGGAGAATACCCCACTATGGATTTTGCAGGTGAATTGAAGAAAATATCCGGAAATGATTACAAATTAGCTGGCGAACTGAAAATTCGAGGTACATCTAAGAAAATCGAATTGAATGCCGAATTCGGAGGTACAATGATCGATCCTTACGGAAATGAGAAAAGCGGCTTTGAAATCAATGGCAAAATCAATCGCAAAGATTTCGGCTTGAACTGGAATGCAGTTACTGAAGCGGGTGGCGTAGTAGTAAGTGATGAAGTGAAGCTCCACATCAATGCGCAGATTGTGAAAGGTTAATTAGCCAAGTAACTAAACCTAAAAAAAGGGATGACTTTGCCACATCCCTTTTTTTATTGCCTAACCGTAAATTTCATTTAGTAACAACGCCAGACGAATGCCTGCTTGGTGCAATCTGGTTTTGATTGTATCCAAATTCCGATACGAATATTCATAGCCCAGGTTACCCTCTCCAATATAGTAAACTTGGTCTCGCAGCGCTATTGATTCAGTCGCCCACGTCCGGGGTGAAGTTTTCGTCAGTTTTTTCATCTCAGATTTTGATAACCTTGGGAGAGATTGAGATAACTCAGTATAACTTAATTGGGTACCATCGATGATTTCACTATCCCACACACGATGCAGATTGGAGCTTCTTTCAAACCATTTTACTTTCACCTCATTTCCACCACGGTCATCTCCCCTTCCCACATGCAACGGCTGGTGAATATCCGCTACCAGGTGAATCAGGATTTTAAGAGTTTCTACCTCCTTTTCTTTGGTTAGTGATTTTGATTTCAGGTCGAGAATCGTTCTTTCGATAGATTCGATAATATCACCATTTGGATTTTTTTCAGCTTGGTCATACGTGTGGCCTGATGGTACGGTCACCCAATGCCAATCCGCCATAAAATCGTACTTCCGGTTGGAACGCACCTCATCCATCCAGGTTCCAATCAAGGCAAGTGACTCACCCTTGAGGAGGGTGTTTAGCTTCTTTTGGGCTTTTGGTGTCAAATGACGGGAAGCAACATCCCCAACCACACGGTGGCCAGTAGCGCCCCACCCATGGGTTTGCTCAGCCGAAAGACTTAAAAAGAAAGCAATCAGCAATATTCGATTCATGGTGCAATTGTAAAATATTTGGATTACCCCTTCATTTTGTTCCTGTTAAATTACACTAATTTTGTTTTATCACGAGAATGGAAAATACCCTGCATCTTTCTGCCCATATGGTTGCCACCCATTTGGACATTAAGGCGATCAAATCACATGTCACCGATACATTGATAGCCGAGTCCTCGGCCGGGTTGTTTTATACGCAAGGGCCTCAACGATTTCAGTATTTTTTTAACTATGGTGTCATTGTTTTTTGCGGTTTCAGTGAAGCCGAGATAGAGGCCCGGGTAAATAAGATAATTCAGTTTGGCAAAAATCATTTTTCGGAATGGTTGCGCGATAGTCATCAACTCATGGTAAATGAAGAAAATGAATCCAGGTTTGAGTTTGACCAGGTGACCGTAAACAGGATCGATGATAAGGTAATTCGCATTGCTATGCTGAATCTGGCTCAATCCGTGGCTCTGGATCGCTACCATGAAGTAACAGAGAATCTTTTGACAGAGATAAAAGACATTTCCAAAAACCTCGAAGCTACCGGCCGCTTAAAGTTGAACCGGTCCAGCATGATGAAGTTTATTGGCAGGGCCTTGAATACCCAAAATGAAATTGCGGAAAACATTTATGTGTTTGATGCTCCGGATTTGGCCTGGTATGATGAATACCTTGATAAACTTCACCAGGGTCTTACCCGGTATTTTGATCTGCGGATGCGATTCAATGAAATAGAGTATACCAATCGAATCATAAAGGATAATCTAAGTATATTCCGTGAAATTTCCAGTCAACGCGAAAGCAGCCTATTAGAGGTCATCATCATTCTCCTTATTTTGGTTGAAGTATTGGATATGCTGGTTACTAAACTATTCTAATATGGCGCATCGCCAGGCGTTATTTCTCAATTTTGACATCAAAGCTCAACCGGATGAGGTGACTTGTGGCCCTACATGTCTTCATGCTTTATATCAATATTATGAGGATAAAATTTCATTGAAGCAGGTTATTCAGGAGGTAAAACAAATAAAAACCGGAGGTACGTTGGCCGTAATGCTGGGTGATCATGCCCTCCAGCGCGGTTATAAGGCGCATATTTATACGTATAACCTGAATGTGTTTGATCCAACCTGGTTCCGGTATTCATCCAGAAAAATCATCGACTTATTGAAAAAGCAAATGCGCCATAAAAGCCACAAACGAAAATTGATGGTTGAGTGTGACGCGTACATTCAGTTTCTTGAGGCTGGCGGAAAAGTGATGAATGCTGAACTCTCCAAGGATCTGATCACAAAGTATTTGAAACGATCGATCCCTGTGCTTACCGGGCTTAGTGCCACTTATTTGTATGGCACGCCGAGAGAAATAGGTGCGACCAATAAATACGATAGCATCAAAGGCGAACCGGTAGGTCATTTTGTTGTAATCAACGGATTTGACGAAAAGGCTGATTTCGTTTACATCGCAGACCCCATGAACCCAAACCCATTGAAAAGCCAGTACTATAATGTAAAATTTGATCGTTTGATCAACAGCATAATGCTGGGTATTGTAACCTATGACGCTAATCTACTCATTATAGAACCAGAATAAGCATGGCCAAACTTATTGTTGTAGACAAACCCAATCAATGGAATTTCAGCCTGCCGGATGTGGAAGTGGTTTCTCCCAATACATACATAACCTCTCCGATATATCAATCAGCAAGAAATATCAAAGTGTTAAACCTGTGTAAATCCTATCAATACCAAAGTGAGGGGTATTATGTTTCCTTGTTGGCTGAAGCCCGAAGTCACAAAGTATTGCCCGGTGTTTCTACTATTCAGGATTTTCGATTTCCCTCCATCCTAAGGTACGATTCACAGGATTTTGACAATTTGATTCAAAGTACTTTCAAGCATGAAAAATCGGACAAGATTGAGTTCAACGTTTATTTTGGTTCTACCCTCAATGAACCATTTAATAAATTAGGTAAACATTTGTTCCAGTTGGTACAAGCGCCTTCGCTTAAGGTTACCTTCTCAAAAAAAACAAAATGGGTGTTACAAAGTATCAGGCCCATCAGTTTGAATGAACTCACATCGGATGATAAGTTGCAGTTGGTTTCTTCGGTAGAAAAATACTTTTTACGCAAAAGAGATTACCGGTCAGACAAGAAGAAGTACGATCTTGCCATTTTGATCGATCCAGGAGGAAAGAATGCCCCATCGGATGATCGTGCACTAAAACGCTTTTATAAAGCTGCACTTGAAACAGGCTTTAACGTAGAGTTCATAACCAAAAATGATTTCGATCAACTGATTCAATACGATGCGTTATTCATCCGCGAAACAACCAACGTTAATCATCACTCCTTTCGGTTTGCCAAAAAGGCAGCCTCTCTTGGACTTGTCGTTATTGATGACCCTGTCTCCATTTTAAAATGTACCAATAAGGTCTACCTCCACGAGTTGCTGACTACGAACAAGATATTAACACCCAAAGCCCATGTAATAACGGAAGACAATTGTGATAGTCTTCCTGTTAAGATGGGATTTCCATTTATTTTAAAACAACCGGATGGTGCTTTTTCTCAGGGCGTTCATAAGATAAATGATCTTGTGCAGTTTAAAAAGGTACGAGAAAGTATGTTTGAGGATTCCGATTTGCTTATCGCCCAGGAATTCCTCCCTACTCCTTTCGACTGGCGGGTAGGCATAATTGATGGACAAGTGATCTATGTATGCAAGTATTTCATGGCATCGGAGCACTGGCAGATTGTAAATTGGAGTGCACAAAAAGAAGACTCCCGGGAAGGAAATTTTGAAAGTTTGCCTGTAGATCAGGCTCCCTCTGGCCTGTTAAAGACCGCCCTGAAAGCCACCTTGCTGATTGGCAGAGGATTATATGGTGTAGACATGAAGGAAGTGGACGGTAAATTTTACGTAATTGAGATCAATGATAATCCAAATATTGATGCTGGCGTTGAAGATAAAATATTGAAGGACAAGTTGTACACATTAATAATGGAAGTATTTTTAAATCGCATTAAAGCAGAAAAATGAATCACCCTCCACGCATACACCTCTTCCAGGGTTTTGGGATTGAGCTTGAATACATGCTTGTTGACAAAGACACACTGGCCGTACGACCCATCACTGATGATTTGTTAAAACATGAATTAGGTGAATATGGCAGCGATTTTGAAAATGGAATTGTAACCTGGTCTAATGAGCTGGTATTGCATGTTATTGAACTTAAGTCTACCCTGCCGGAATTGAATTTTAATGCGATTGAAAACGGCTTCGCAGAAAACGTAAAAAAGATCAACGCCATTCTTACCAAATGGAATGCCGTCCTGATGCCCACCGCTGCACATCCATTTATGGACCCGCTGAAGGAAACCAAACTATGGCCACACGACAGCAATGAAGTTTACAAAATTTATGATACGATATTCAATACCAAAGGACATGGCTGGTCCAATCTTCAAAGCACGCATCTCAATCTTCCGTTTTATGACGACGAAGAGTTTGCCAAACTACATGCCGCGGTAAGGATTGTCCTGCCTATTCTGCCGGCGTTGTGTGCTTCATCTCCGATCATTGACGGCAAACCTACGGGTATGATGGATACGCGGCTGAAGTATTATAAAACCAATCAGGCGAGAATTCCATCCATCACCGGTAAAGTGATACCTGAAGCGATTTTTTCCAAAAGAAACTACCTCAATACCATTTACGAAAAAATAAAAAATGATATTGCCCCATTTGACCCCGAGAAAATACTGAATCCGATTTGGGTTAATTCCCGCGGAGCTATTCCTCGCTTTGACAGAGGCTCCATTGAAATACGATTGATGGATATTCAGGAATGCCCTACCGCTGATATGGCCATCATCACCCTGGTCATTGAAACTATTAAAGCATTTACCAATGAAAAGTTTATCAGTTTGGGTGACCAGATGAAACTGAAGACCGATACGCTTGCCCAGATTTTCGAAAAATGTATGATTACCGGACAACAAACAGAAGTAGCCGCTACCGAATTCCTTGAAGCATTTGGAATTGAGCACGGACCGGTCTCCGCCAAAGAAGTTTGGCAAACAGTAATGAACAGACTGGTAAGATCAGGTAATAGTGCGCTTGAAAAATGGACACCGGAATTGTCAGTCATACTTTCCGAAGGAACGTTGTCTGATCGTATACTTGGTGCCTTAGGTGGAGATTATGCCGAAGAAAATATCAGATCCGTTTATGCAAGACTTTGCGACTGCCTGGATCAGAACAAAATATTTCTCCCTTAAGTAGCTGATCCCCTCTTACCATGGAGCTACGACCTCACTGGCAGCGAATAGTTTACCATCCAATCCTGCTCGTTAGTATACTCGCGGTCGCGTTGGCTATTCCACGGTTCATTTGGCTGCTCAATGGGAAATACAATTATGTGATCCTGCTTTTTGTTTTGATGTGGTTCTTCCCTTTCATTTTTCTTACCCGGGAAGGCAGGAAGTCTATCGGCATCCGAAAGCCAGGCAATTTAGTATGGGTCTTAAACGGATTTATGCTGGGTATCCTTTCATCTTTTCTGATCTATTTAATAGGCATAGCTTTTTTTGGCAGGTCTTCAGAGAATTGGTATGTGACCATTATGAATTCATTCGACAAAGACAATTTGATTGAAAGCATTAAACCCAATATCGGATTATTTCTTCTCGTTTCGTTTCCATCCATGCTATTTAGCCCCATCGGTGAAGAATTTTTCTTTCGCGGAATGATTCAGGATAGTTTTGCTTCTGAAGTTGGTAGCCAAAAGGCAACCCTCACTGATGCTGCGTTTTTTGGCGTCACCCATCTTGCCCATCATGGTCTAATTCTTCTGGATGGCAGGTTAAAATTTTACCCCTCCTCCCTACTTTGGATTTTATTGATGATGATTGTTTCTATTTTACTTTCCTTAATGAGAAAAAAGTCTGGTTCACTATGGGGCGCGGTGGCTTGTCATGCCGGATTCAACCTGGGTATGATGGCATGCATTTTCTATCTGTTGCATGAATAAGCATACCTTGTTAATAACCTGTGAACATGCCGGGAGATTGGTGCCGGAAGAATACCGTTCGCTGTTTTCCAATGCGGTTGAGGATCTGGATTCGCATAAAGGCTGGGATCCCGGTGCATGGGAAATTGCATTGTCGCTGGGCTCAGTGCTAAATACAGAGCCTGTTGGCGTTCATTACTCACGCCTGCTCATCGAGTCAAACCGGTCATTGTCTCATCCTAAGCTTTTTTCAATGTATACAAACAAGCTTTCGTTGACTGAAAAAAATAAATTAATCACTGAATACTACCTTCCCTACCGAAATCAAATAGAAGAGAGAATTCAAACATTCCAAAAGCCGGTACTTCACCTCTCCATTCATACCTTTACGCCAATCTGGAACGAAAGAGAAAGGCAAGTGGATATTGGACTATTGTTTGATCCCGAAAGAACCAAAGAAAGCTTGTTTTGCACAACATTGAAAAGGGCGATTGACAGCCAGCGGAATGGTTTCCTATGCAGATTGAATGAACCCTACCTGGGTACTGACGATGGATTCACCACATACCTTCGTACCCGATTTGACGATGCTGACTACCTGGGTATAGAAATCGAAATCAACCAAAAATTCAATACCAACCTTAGTCCCGTAAAGGAAATACTGATTTCCAGCCTCACGAAGGCCATTCAATTAAGATAATCCTGATGTTTTTAATGTTTTTCAGGAAAATTCCTCGCATTTTAGCGGAATCTATTGCGATATGGAGCGACTTCGCTATTGGGTTAGAAATGTATTCGGGTTTTCAAGATCTGAAGCCAACGGCTTTTTGATTCTATTACCCCTGATGTTGTTGATCCTGTTTTCTTACCCCATTTTCAGGTTCTTCTCTTCTGGTCAGCCAATGGCAATGGATAAAGAAAATAAAATGCTGGATAGCCTGGTGGCTAATTGGGAGTTTAATCCCGTCGATGAGCCTGTGAATGAGGAGATTTCACGATTTTCTTTTGATCCAAATGTTGCCTCACTTTCAGAATTTAAAGCCCTGGGGGTCTCAGAATTTTTGGCCGGTAGAATTATTAACTATAGAAATGCCGGTGGTAGTTTTAAAAAACCACAGGATTTGATGCGGATTTATGGAATGGACTCAACGCTCTTTAATGACTTAGTACCTTATATTTCCATTGCTCAGCCACCAAAACAAGATAAGGTTGACAGAACCATTACGAAGAAAAATGAGCAAAAGGAAAATGAGATAACTTTATTTGACCTTAATGTTGCCGACACCTTACAATTAAAATCTATACGAGGAATTGGTACCGTGCTTGCCACAAGAATTGTAAAATACAGAGACCTGCTAGGGGGTTTTGTTGAACCTGAGCAGCTACATGAAGTTTTTGGTCTGGACTCCGTTGTGGTAAAGAAAGTGATCGTTCAAACTTATATTACGCCAAATTTTGTGCCTGCCGTCCTGAACCTGAATACTGTCTCAGAAAAAGAACTCTCAAGCCACCCCTATTTTAAGTCCAAATTGGCCAAAATAATTGTAGCCTATCGTTTTCAACATGGAAGTTTCAAAGAGATTGACGACCTTTTGAAATTGGATTTGATCGACAATGAAAAATTCAGGAAGATCAAGCCATACCTAACGATAGCGCCCTGAATGGCCAGAAAAGAGAACCATATCCTTAATTCCTACTTAAAAAAACTAACCAACCTATCCGGTAACAACAGGTCCATATTTCTGGCGCGCATTGGCTCGGAGCAATTCATTGATATTCACAGCCTGAGCCATCTCAACGGAGAGAAATCTTTTTCGATCATCGAGTCGCTAATCGCGGGCAAGTCAAAAGTATTATGTGCGGTGGTGGACAGCAGAATGGCAGTCAGCAACGAGGCCAGCAAAAAACTTAAGCGCTTACAGCGGCTGGATAATCTTATTTTTGAAGAGCGTGGATCCAAGGACTTGCACTTGGGTTGGCCCTTTGCCCGAGGCAAGTTTGGTGATGGGACTATGGTAAGGGCGCCATTATTGTTTATTCCTGTAGAATTAGTGCAGAAAAATAATCAATGGGTGGTTGAACTGCGGGAAGATACCGATATCACGTTCAACAAATCTTTTTTGCTGGGATATTCCTTTTACAATAAAATACAGATAGAGGAATTTCTGTTAGATGAGACGTTTGAAGAAACAGATCGCGATAGCACCGTATTCCGAACCGCCTTATATCAATTATTGCAAAAAAGTTCCATTGATGTTCATTTCAATCCCGATAACTACCGCGATGAGCTCATTTCCTTTGAAAATTATACCCAGGCAGATTTTGACAGTCAACATAAAAATGGGGAACTGAAACTATTTCCCGAGGCAGTCATCGGAATATTTCCACAATCGGGCTCCTATTTGGTACCGGATTATGTGGAGCTGATCGAAAATAACAAGATCGGCAGTATGGAAGAGTTTTTTGTAAGTAAGAACCAGGCAGAGCAACAATCCCTTCTGTTTACCGATTTCATTCCTTTGGTGAAGGAGGAAAAACTTCTCACCGGATTTCCAATGGATGCCTGGCAGGAAAATATCCTGAAAGCAGCCAAAGTCGGATATTCAATGGTAGTGCAAGGTCCACCCGGCACTGGTAAATCACAACTGATTTGCAATTTGATTTGTGATGCTATCGCTACGGGCAAAAAAATACTGGTCGTGTGCCAGAAGCGAGCCGCTTTAGATGTGGTTTTCACCAGACTCAAAGCATTGCAACTGAATGAATTTATTGCGCTTGTACATGATTTTAAAAATGACAGAAAAGAAATTTTTTCAAAGGCCAGCAGGCAAATAGGCCGTGTAGAGGAATATAAGGTTAAAAACAATAGCCTCGATTCGATTCAAATGGATCGCCGGTTTCTGCAGGTGTGCCACCGGATCGATCATATTGTTGAAGAGTTGGATGAATTTAAAAAAGCATTATTCAACCAATCCGAATGTGGGGTCAGTGTCAAAGAACTTTATCTCCGATCCAGTCCTTCAGGAAAAAGCATCAACCTGAAACAAGAATATCAGAATTTTTTGATTGACCAGATTAATCCCTTTCTCTCAAAACTAAAAGCTTATGCCCACTATGCCGGTTCATTCGAAAACGATGACTTTAGCTGGAGGGATAGAAAATCCTTTACCGGATTAGGCATAACGGATTTTAAAGAGCTCGATAAAATTCTTCAAGACATTCCGGCGGTGGTAAGTCAGCTTTTCGATGAGCTGGAAAGACTTACCGGATCCGTTTTTGACTGGGAGCAATGCGAAGCCCTGCTGGTTCGCAAGGAGGAGATCGATGAAATGATTGGTCTGTTGACGGACACTAAAACCTATCATTACTTTCTGCAGATGATTGAGGAGCCTGAAGAGGAAACCAGCATGCTGTGGCTGTCCAATATTGAACGGGTAGCTTTAGCCTGCTTTGAAGAAGATGGTCCTGAAGCTTCCCTGCCTACATCCCAGTTGGGAACCTTGCAACAAGCCCTTTACCGAAGTCTTAAAGCCAGAAGAAGTCTTATTGGCTTGATACGATGGGAGCTTTTTTCTTCAGACAAATTTCTTATCAAAAGAGCTTTGGTTGGAAACTCACTTGAAAATAACCGGACGGCATTTAAATTACTTGAATCCAAGCTGGACCGAAGGCTAAATCTTGAACACAACCTTTCCAAGCTAAGATCCAAAGTCTGGCTTCATGATGTGCCCGTGAAAGTGGATGAACAAACCATAAGGAACTGGTTTGATCAACAAAAAAAAGCCATAAAGGCAAAACACATATTCAGGTCAATCCGGGGAGTCAATAATTTTATAGATCTTAAAAACCTCAGCCAGGATGAATTGAATACAAAGCTGAAAGCAGTCTTCGATATACTTTCCATAATTCCTGATCTTAAACATACGTGGAGTGTTTACCTGACCGTTAATCAGATCAACCTGGTTACCCATTATCCGGAAAAATGCGAACAACTTCGTAAGTCGCTTCAAACCCACTTTGATGCCTTGTGCGAGTTTGATTCAATAAAAAACGGGCTTAATTCAGATGAAAAAAATACACTGCTCAAACTGCATGAAACAGCAGGAGCATGGTTACCCGAGGAAGTTCAACGAATTTTTGTAAATAGTTTATGCCTTGCCTGGATTGATCATATCGAGACCAAATTTCCTATCTTGAGAATAGCCTCTTCAGGGCGCTTGCAACTATTGGAGTCAGAACTACAGGAACTACTAACGGAAAAGCAAAAAATCGGGAATGAGATAATCTTACTCCGCGCACGTGAACGAGTTGCTGATGACATGGAATTCAATCGGCTGAACAACCGGGTAACCTACAGGGATCTAAATCACCAGCTTACAAAAAAGAAACGCATTTGGCCCATCCGAAAACTAATTGGTGAATTTGAAAACGAAGTGTTTCGCTTGCTACCATGTTGGCTGGCGTCACCGGAATCTGTTTCAGCTATCTTCCCGTTGAAAGAAATGTTTGATCTCGTCATTTTTGATGAGGCCTCTCAATGTTTTGCTGAACGTGGTGTTCCCGGCATGTACAGAGGCAAACAGGTGATTGTTGCGGGGGATAACAAGCAATTGCGCCCGAATGATTTGTACCGTGTGCGATGGCTGGATGAAACCGAAGAAAATCCCGATCTTGAAGTTGACTCCCTGCTGGAACTAACCGGACGATACCTGATGCACCTTCCCCTGCGCAGTCATTACCGAAGCAAGTCATTGGAGTTAATCGATTTTTCAAATCAGTATTTTTATGACGGCCAATTGACACTTCTGCCCAATGCCGGGCAATTCAATCAAAAGGAACCGGCTGTTAGCTACCAAAAAGTAGAAGGTACATGGGCAGACAACACCAATGAAGTAGAAGCAAACACAATAACCGGGCTGGTATTGGAACTTGTCAAAAAAGAACCGGAGAAAGAAATTGGTATTGTTACGTTCAATGCCCCTCAGCAAATGTTAATCCTTGACAGACTGGAGGAAGGATTTGCCAAGAAGAAGGAACAAATACCGGAAACGTTGATTGTCAAGAATATCGAAAATGTACAGGGGGATGAAAAGGATGTAATCATATTTTCAATAGGTTATGCGCCCGATAAAAAAGGGAAGTTACATTTTCAGTTTGGAAGTTTAAATGTGGCGGGTGGAGAAAATCGACTCAATGTAGCGGTAACGCGGGCCCGGGAAAAAGTAATTGTGGTGTCAAGTATTTATCCCGATCAGCTTCACGTAGAAGATACCAAAAATGAAGGACCAAAATTATTGAAGAAGTATTTACAATTTATACTGGAAGCTTCCGAAGGTAAATTCAAACCCTTTGTGAAAGAAATTATAAATTCAAATACGCTGTGGTACCTAAAAGACCTTATTGAAATCTGGGGTAAAACGAAATTCCCTGACCGAAACTTTGTGAAAGATGAACTCCCTTTTGCGGATATATCTGCCAGTCTCGAATCAGGTAAAGCCGGATTGATCCTCACCGACGATGAGCTATATCGGCAAAATCCCTCCATAAAAGATTTGCACGCTGCACTGCCGCAGCTCCTTGAACACAAAAAATGGAAATACCTTAAAGTATACAGCCGTACCTACTGGCAGGACAGTGACAAGTTTTTTAATGAAGTTGGCAAGTTTGTTTCCTAAATAGTCGTCCCTTAAAAACTCATTTTCTAAAAGTATTAAAACGATGGATTCTTTCT
>CAYTBO010000003.1:74151-97623 GCA_964436055.1 uncultured Ohtaekwangia sp. | reverse complement strand
TGGAACTTTGATAAGTTTGTTGGCGCTGATCGAAAACTTGGATTGCAGATGAAGTCCGTTGGCGAAGTGATGGGTATTGGCCGGAATTTTCAAGAGGCTTTACAAAAAGCATGTCAGTCACTGGAGATCAGAAGAAACGGATTAGGCGCAGATGGCAAGGGGCTGACTAAGCAGGAAGAACTTCTTAATAGTCTTGAAAACCCAAGTTGGAACAGGTTATTTCATATATATGATGCCATGAAGCTGGGTATCTCCATGAAAACCATTCTGGCATTGACAAAAATAGACAAATGGTTTTTAGGTCAGATTGAAGAACTGATTGAACTCGAAAAAGAAATCGAAGAATACGAGATAGATACAATCCCTGCCGGCCTGATGCGTATAGCCAAAGAGAAAGGCTATGCTGACAGGCAGATTGCCCACTTACTTCAGTGCCTTGAAAGTGAAGTACATAAGAAGCGCAGGGAGATGAACATCAACCGAGTGTATAAACTAGTAGATACATGCGCGGCGGAATTTGAAGCCAAAACACCGTATTACTATTCGAGCTTTGACACAGAGAATGAATCCCTTCCTTCTGATAAGAAAAAAGTAATTGTTTTGGGGTCGGGCCCCAATCGCATCGGCCAGGGAATTGAATTCGATTATTCCTGTGTGCATGGTGTGCTGGCAGCCAAAGAATGTGGATACGAAACCATCATGATCAACTGCAACCCGGAAACCGTTTCGACAGATTTCGATATTGCCGACAAACTCTATTTTGAGCCGGTCTTCTGGGAACATATCTACGATATCATTCAACATGAAAAACCCGAGGGAGTGATTGTTCAGTTGGGTGGGCAAACTGCACTTAAGCTGGCAGAAAAGTTGAGTAAGTATGGAATAAAGATACTAGGCACTTCCTTTGAAGCCCTGGATCTGGCCGAAGACCGCGGAAGTTTTTCAACCTTGCTAAAGGAAATGAATATTCCTTATCCTCCCTTCGGAGTAGCCCGCAATGCGGATGAGGCATTAGAAGCTTCCAAGGAAATTGGATTCCCGCTACTTGTGCGCCCATCCTATGTGCTGGGGGGACAAAGCATGAAAATTGTGATCAACGAAAAAGAATTGGAATCCCATATTCTCGATATATGGAAACACCTGCCGGAAAATAAGGTTTTGTTGGATCATTTTTTGGATGGAGCTATCGAAGCGGAAGCTGATGCACTCTGCGATGGCGAGCATGTATACATCATCGGAATTATGCAGCACATCGAACCGGCCGGTATCCACTCGGGAGATTCTTATGCCGTTCTTCCACCGTATAACCTGGGAGACTTTGTGATTAAACAAATAGAAAATTATACGCAAAAAATTGCGTTGGCGCTCAAAACCGTAGGGCTGATCAATATTCAATACGCCATTAAGGATGACAAAGTTTACGTAATTGAAGCGAATCCGCGCGCCTCGCGCACCGTTCCATTCATTTGCAAAGCTTACGATGAACCTTATGTAAATTATGCCACCAAAATAATGTTGAGAGAAAAGAAAGTGACAGACTTTAATTTCAATCCGACCCGAAATGGCTATGCCATCAAGGTTCCGGTCTTCTCTTTCAACAAGTTTCCTGACGTGAATAAGGAACTTGGCCCCGAGATGAAGTCAACAGGAGAATCGATTTACTTCATTGATGACCTGATGGACGATTACTTCCTGAGCATCTATTCAGAAAGGAATCTTTACCTGAGCAGATAATGGGATAAAAACGGTAAACGAAGAACCCTTACCCGCTTCAGTCATCATGGCAACCCTGCCACTCAACTTTTCTGTTGCTTCCCTGGTGATGTATAGGCCCAGACCAGAACCGGTAGAAGTATTGGAACCCCTGTAAAACATGTCAAATACTTTTTCCTTGTACTCATCGGCAATACCTTCGCCATTATCTTCAATTTGAATTTTCACAAAATCGCCGTCCAGGCCGGATGAAATTTTTATAAATGGCGTTTCTCCCTGCTTGTTGCGTTGATATTTGATAGCGTTACCTATCAGGTTGCTCAAAATCACTTTCAGCAAAAACCTGTCTGTGGTTAATTTGGGTTTAATGAAATTCAACTCGAATTTGATAAGACTGAAGTTTTCCAAATAATTAAAGTCCTGGATAATTTCACCCACCAAAGCCGGAAGATGAATTTCTTCTTTTTTGACATCCTTGCGATTGGTTCTTGAGTAGTCGAGGACTTCGGCAATAAAGGTTTCGAGCCGTTTAATACTGGATTCTATCTTGGAAAAGTACAATTCCCATTGCTCCTGTGCTCTCTCAATCTTACTAAGATTCACCAGGCCGCGAATCGATTTTAATGGAGCGCTGATATCATGGGAAAGGCTGTACACAAATCTATCCAATTCAGCATTGGTTTTTATCAACTGCTGATTCGCATTTTCCAATTCTTTTTTTTGTGCTACCAGTTTAAACTCCGTTCTCCATAAATCAGAAATGACCCTTCCAATCAGAGAGGCAGAAAAAATCATGGTGGCCATACCCAAATGTACACTAATTTGTTTGGTGGAACCCTTGGAAGCAAGGTAAGGATCTGCAAAATCAAGAAGGGGAAGGATGTAGTTAAGTAGAAAAATCAATGCGTTGATAAGTATTACGCTGGCAAATCCGTGTTGAATTCCAACAATGATTGACGCTACACCATACACATACCAATACGTATTGAAGTCAACAAACAAGATCATGGCAACAAATACGATTGTCATTATCCAGAGGTGGTGAACCTTGTGGGATTTGTTTTCAATAGATAAAGACCTAAATGGTTTCGCGATTATAAGTTGGAAAGGATTCTTTCCAGGAACCAAAAAATAAAGAAGTGGAATGGCTAGCGTAAAAATGGTAAGGAAATCAGCAAACCCAATCAACGCCACCGTGTACAAATCCTTGTTTACAAAAGTATAATTATACGTGTAAACTGCATTGATTAATACAGGAACCAGCACGCCAAACAATGTAAATCTAATCAGTGAATTTGTTGAACCCAATAAACCTCCGGGACTTTCCTTACCCGGGCGCATGAATAGGTACCATGAAGCGTACGTCATAAGCGGTGCGTGCGTGGCTAATAACAAAATCCTTGCCCAGCCCCCCGGAGCCCCCCATAGCACGAGGGTTGCAATTTCATTTAAATAAATAATTGGCAACATACGCGGCCCATACCAGTACAGTAGAATAATTGCAAATGGAATAGGCAGGTACACCAAAACGGAGTCTGTAAAATTCCTTAAAAAATAAGAGCCGTATGAAATGGAAATAAGGAAAATCAATAAAAGGGGCCACATCCACCAGGCCCATTTCGCCTCTCCAGGTTGTCCCATTAACCCTTGTTGACTTGAGGCTTCCATATTAAGTGGATTTTTTATTAGCACACGAAATTATAAGGATTTGATCAAAATTCATTTTTATTGTCGTGAAATACCATTCAGTTCATATTATAACCAAAAACTTAAATCCCTGCTTGAGCTTAAATTATTAACTAATTTTGCTGAAACCATTACCTTTGAAATTCAGTTTACCATTCAATACACGGGAATAAAATGTTGAAATTATTACTAATACTAGTCATTGCAGCTTACGTTCTCTCTAAAGTCGGAAGGTTCATTTTTGGTTTTGGCATGCGTTCATCACAAAACAGACAATTCTATAAACCTAAAGGGGGAAACGTAAACGTTAATGATATTTCTCCTCAATCTAAGAATAAGTCTACGATTAAAGGCGGTGAGTACATTGATTTTGAAGAGGTAAAATAACCCTCTTTCATGAACATTCATTTTTACAAATATCAGGCTACCGGAAATGACTTTGTCATAATTGACAACAGAGCCGGTAAGCTCAATCTCTCAATTGATCAGATCAAAAATATTTGTGATCGTAGGTTTGGTATTGGTGCTGATGGTTTAATCCTGATTGAAAGAAACGAAAGTGCTGACTTTGAAATGATTTATTACAATAGTGATGGATCACAGAGTTTGTGCGGAAATGGTTGTCGTTCTGCTGTTAATTTTGCAAACTCTCTGAACTTAATTAGCCGCGAAACTTCTTTTTTGGCGTACGATGGTATTCACCACGCCACCATGCTCAATGATTCAATCGTCAAATTAAAGATGAACAATGTGAAGGAAGTCGTTTCTATGAATGGCGACTTCTTCATCCATACAGGATCACCGCACTATATCCGTTTCGTTACACAACTTGACCAATTCGATGTAGTGGAGCAGGGAAGGAAAATACGATACAGCGATACCTTTAAACCCGGCGGTACGAATGCAAACTTCGTTGAACTGTTGCCAAACAATACCATTGCCATAAGAACCTACGAACGGGGGGTAGAAGCCGAAACATTATCCTGTGGAACGGGCGTTACCGCCGCTGCGCTGGCAGCATCCAGAAAAGGATACTATTCTCCGGTTACCGTAAATGTTCGTGGGGGACAACTTCATGTCGAGTTCAGAAATGATCATCCCGCCGAAAATCTGCCAGCACCGGGTATTGAACAAGTAGCCTTTAGTGAAATATACCTTATCGGTCCTGCTGTAAAAGTATTTGAAGGCTACTTCGAGATCTGAGCCTTGGGTCAATCCACAAATCTGAACCAAAATTGCACATATTGTCAAATTAAGCCATTTTGTTCGCGTGGCCTGCCAAAATGGTGTTTGAAGGCATACTGGAACTATAATTGCACCTACGAAATCCTTAACTTTGCACTCCTTTTAATGATTCGGGGCCATTTTGCCCTAATTACTGGGATGTCTACTTACTATGTTCCTCTATGTTTAAATTCATTACCAAAATCCTGGGATCCAAGTCGCAAAAAGACATCAAAAGTGTTATGCCATTGGTAGAGCTAACCAATGCGGAAGGCGAGAAACTCAAGACAATAACCAATGATGAACTCCGTAAAAAATCCCTGGATATTCAACAAACCATCAACCAGAAACTGAAGCACATTGATGATGAATTGGCAACTCTGCACCAGCGAATAACCGATCAGCCGGAGCTTGATCTCAATGAAAAGGAGTCCATTTTTGCCCAAATAGACAAAACTGAGAAAGATAGAAACGCAGAACTTGAAAAGGTTTTAATGGAGGTGCTTCCACTGGCTTTCTCCATAGTAAGGGAAACCGCAAGGCGTTTCAAAGAAAATGAATTTCTTGAAGTCACCGCACAGGATTTCGACCGAGTGATGGCCGCTGGTCATCAAAATGTAAAGATTGACAGAGACAAAGCTATCTGGAAAAACCAATGGATAGCAGCCGGTAACATGATTACCTGGGATATGGTACATTATGATGTTCAGGTAATCGGTGGAATTGTTTTACATCAAGGCAAAATTGCTGAAATGGCAACCGGCGAGGGAAAAACATTGGTTGCTTCCTTTCCCGCTTTCTTAAATGCCCTGGCAAGAAGAGGCGTTCATATTGTTACGGTGAATAATTATTTGGCTCAACGCGATAGCGAGTGGATGGCCCCCTTATTTCAATTTCACGGGCTCACCGTTGACTGTATTGACAAATATGAACCCAATTCCCCGGAACGAAAAAAGGCATACGGAGCCGATATAACCTATGGTACAAACAATGAATTTGGTTTTGATTACCTGCGTGATAATATGGCTCGCGATCCAGAGGAATTGGTACAACCCCGAGGTCATCATTATGCCATGGTAGATGAGGTTGACAGCGTATTGGTGGATGAAGCCAGAACACCGCTCATTATTTCAGGTCCTGTACCCAAGGGTGATCAACACGAGTTTTATGATTTAAAGCCGCGTGTTCATAAAATAGTAGAGGCTCAAAAAAAATTGGTTACCCAGCTACTTAATGAGGCTAAAAAGTTAATCGCTGAAGGTCATGAAAAAGAAGGTGGCGTTGCTCTTTTCAGAGCCCACCGGGGCATGCCAAAGCACAAGCCGGTAATAAAATTCCTCAGTGAAACGGGTATGAAGAACATCCTTCAAAAGACTGAAAATTTCTATTTGCAGGATAATAAAAAAATGATGCCCGAAGCCGATAAGCCATTGTATTTTATAATTGATGAAAAAGATAATACCATTGATCTTACCGATAATGGAATTGACCTGATTACAGGCGAGGGGGAAGATCCTAAATTCTTCATATTACCTGAAATTGGAATTGAACTCAACAAAATTGAAAATGACACTGCCGTTACCAGTGAAGAACGTTTTCATAAGAAAGAAGAATTAATCCGTGACTATACTACTAAAGCCCAGCGCATACATAGTGTAAACCAATTACTCAAAGCGTATACTTTGTTTGAGCGGGATACAGAATATATAATCGTAGATGGCAAAGTAAAAATAGTAGATGAGCAAACGGGACGTGTATTGGATGGCCGCAGATATTCTGATGGATTGCATCAGGCCATTGAAGCCAAGGAAAATGTAAAAGTGGAGGATGCTACGCAAACCTACGCCACCATTACCTTACAAAATTATTTTAGAATGTATCACAAGCTGGCGGGTATGACCGGAACCGCTGAGACAGAAGCGGGTGAGCTATGGGATATTTACAAACTGGATGTAGTGGTAATTCCTACCAATAAGCCGATCGTAAGAAAAGATATGGACGATCTGGTTTTTAAAACCGTTCGCGAGAAATTTAATGCCTCCGTTGATCAAATCGTGAAGTTGACCGAAGAAGGAAGACCCGTATTGGTGGGCACCACTTCTGTGGAGACCTCAGAATTGTTGAGCCGGATGTTACAATTAAAAAAGATCAAACATCAGGTATTGAATGCAAAACAACATCAGCGTGAAGCGGAGGTTGTAGCCGAGGCAGGGAAACCCGGTACGGTTACCATTGCTACCAACATGGCGGGTAGAGGTACGGATATAAAACTTACACCTGAATCCCGGGCAGCCGGTGGGTTGGCTATCATTGGTACGGAAAGACACGAATCCAGGCGAGTTGACAGGCAGCTTAGAGGAAGATCAGGACGACAAGGGGATCCCGGTTCATCCCAATTTTTTGTTTCGCTGGAAGACAACCTGATGCGTCTTTTTATGCCGGAACGAATTGCCAGAATCATGGACCGACTTGGACTAAAAGAAGGTGAAGTAATTTCTCACTCCATGGTCACCAACTCCATTGAGCGTGCTCAGAAGAAAGTTGAAGAAAACAACTTTGGCATTCGCAAGCGTTTGCTGGAGTACGACAACGTGATGAATTCCCAGCGTGAAGTAATTTATAAAAGGCGGAAGAATGCATTATTTGGTGAACGTCTTGAATTAGATATTCTTACCATGCTGTATGATACCTGCGAAGATATGGTTGCCAATGGCAAAGCGGGGGATAATGTAGAGGGCTTTAAGCTCAACGTACTTAGCATGCTGGGCTTCGATTTCACCATCAATGAAGAAGAATTCAAAAAGTCAGATATAAATCTGATGGCAGAAAAATTAAATGATGAAGCGTTAAAACACTACGATCAAAAAAATAAAAATGTAGCTGAAAAAGCGATGCCCATCATCACTGAAATTCATAAAACCAGAGGTGCCACCATCGAAAATATACTTGTTCCATTTACTGACGGTATAAAACCAATAGGTGTTGCTGCAGATTTGAAGCGATGCGTTGAAACAAAGAACAAGGAGTTGATCAAGGCGATGGAGAAGATGATCACCCTGGCCATCATTGATCAGCAGTGGAAAGAACATTTGCGTGATATGGACGACCTGAAGCAGTCTGTTCAAAATGCTGTTTACGAACAAAAAGATCCCTTGCTCATTTACAAGTTTGAAGGCTTTGAAGCTTTTAAACGTTTCATCTCAAAAGTGAATGAAGAAACAGTTTCATTCCTTATGAAAGCCGATATTCCCGTCCGTGAGCCTGAGCAAGTACAAGAGGCAAGATCGCAGCGAAGAGAAAGACTGAAGGAACAGAAAGATGAATCACGCTCGCTGTTGCAAGGAGGGGGCCATCAGCCGCAAGGGCCGCAAAGAGCTGTTGAAGAAAAAGTGCAGCCTGTCAAATCCGAAAAGATTGCCGGACGAAATGACAAAGTTTCCGTTCAATACACAGATGGCAAGGTTCTTAAAGATGTGAAATTCAAAAAAGTAGAAGAGGATGTGAAAAACGGAAAATGTATCGTTATTGAACAATAAAATGAACCTGGAAACGCTTTTGTCTGAGATGAAGAAATGGACGGCCTCTTTGAGTGTAGGTTTATTGCTATTACATTTTTCTTGTGCTACCCAACAGTCTTCAAGCACATCTTCACCAGGCGCTTATACAGAAGACCTTAGTGTAGAGCGAATCCAATTCGAAGCTGACCCTAAGGAATCGACTTCCGCAGAAAAGGTTGACAAAAAAAAGAATGGACAAACTATTCCCACCAAAACGGTCAATACCAAAGTAGATGCCGTTCTGGATAGCCTGGATAAATTGAATCAGTTCAGAAAATTTGTTGACGGATTTACGATTCAGATTTATTCCGGTCAAAACAGAGAAGAAGCCATCAGCGCCAGATCAAAAATGGTGATTGAAATCAATGATCTGGAGGCAAGTGTACAGTATACGCAACCGAAATTTCGCGTTACCGCCGGTCGCTATCTTTCCAAGCTGGAGGCTCAAAAAGATATGCTCAGGTTAAAGCGTCTGTTCCCCAATGCTATTTTGGTGCCTGAAAAAATTTCAGTTAAGTAGGAACCTCTTATTGCTATAATTTTTTAGCCAAATTGCCTTACCTTGATGTATGCAGTTACTCGATACGATAAAAAATCTCTCAGAAAAGTATTTCGCAGAAACCCGAACTATCAGACGGCACCTTCATGCCCACCCTGAACTCTCATACAAAGAATTCAGTACAGCCAGGTATGTTGCAGATCAATTGTCCTCCTATGGGATCAAACCTATTGAGGGAATTGCCAAGACCGGAGTGGTAGCTGTCATAGAAGGAAAGAATCCAACCAAAAGCGTTGTGGCATTGCGAGCCGATATGGATGCCCTCCCGATCCATGAAGTCAATGATGTGCCATACAAATCAACCGTGCCTGGTGTAATGCATGCTTGTGGGCATGATGTTCATACCGCTTCACTACTTACCTGTTCGAAAATTCTTCATTCGTTGCGTGATCAGTTTGAGGGGACCATTAAAATCATTTTTCAACCTGGAGAAGAAAAAAATCCAGGTGGTGCATCGATCATGATAGCTGAAGGCGTATTGGAAAATCCAAAACCAGCAAAGATTATTGGACAACATGTAATGCCACTAATTCCGGTTGGTAAAGTCGGCTTCAGGGAGGGCATGTACATGGCCAGTTGCGATGAAATATATTTGACTGTTATTGGAAAAGGAGGCCATGGTGCCGCCCCTGAACTTGCCATTGATCCTATTTTGATAGCCTCTCATATCATCATCGGCCTGCAACAAGTTATCAGTCGCAATGCAAGTCCAAAGCAGCCCACCGTTCTTTCCTTTGGTAAAATAATTGGCGAAGGCGCCACCAACATCATTCCCAATGAAGTAAAGATTGCCGGCACGTTCAGGGCTATGAATGAGACCTGGCGCGAATCCGCCCTGATTAAAATCAGGAAGATGGCTGAAAGCATAGCCGAGGGCATGGGTGGAAAGTGCGAAGTCGAAATCTCGCGTGGTTATCCATACCTGGAAAATGATCCTAAGCTTACCCGAAGTATTCGTGCTACTGCCGAACAGTATCTGGGCAAAGAGAATATAATTGATCTTGACATAACATTGGGGGCTGAAGATTTCTCATATTATTCTCAGGTTATTCCTGCCTCATTTTACAGACTGGGAACCGGAAACGAGTCAAAAGGACTGACTTCTTATGTTCATACCCCAACTTTTGACATCGATGAAGACGCACTCATCATTGGTCCGGGACTAATGGCCTGGATGGCTATACAGGAACTTACTTCTTAAAAAAACATTAGCATCATGTCTGTTCCCCGTTTACTTACAAGAAGTATATTTACCACCTATGCAGCAGCAAGAATCGCCAGGTACGCATAATCAAGAGACGAACAACAAGTGGTGGGCTTACGTAAAGAACACGGCTTACATATTGCTTGCGCTTTTGGTTTTCCTTTTTGCGCTGGACTTAATGATCTCGTCCTTTCAGCTACTTGGCAAAACAGCCGCTGAGACTATCTTGCTGGCTACTTCCAATCCATTTACTGCGTTGTTCATTGGCCTGCTTACTACGGCTATTATTCAGAGTAGTTCCACTACCACATCCCTGGTGGTTGCTCTTGTTGCGTCCGGGTCGCTCACGTTGGAAAGTGCCATCCCCATAATTATGGGCGCCAATATTGGAACCACCATTACCAGTACAATCGTTTCACTTGGGTTTATTGCCAAGAAAAAAGAATTCATTCGGGCCGTATCGGCTGGAACCTACCATGATTTTTTCAATATACTTACCGTGATGGTGCTGTTTCCATTTGAATATTTCTATGGACTACTATCAGGAATTTCGCACCAAATAGCCATTTCCTTTTTTGATGAACCGGTTCAGAAGATTTCAACCAGCTATTTTTTCTTTGGAAGGGGATTTACCTCCATCATTGATTTTTTGTTAGCCAGTATTAACAGTGGAATCGTACTGGCATTATTTTCCTTTGTTTTGCTCTTTAGCTCCATTCTTTTCTTCCGTAAAGTGCTAAGTGATATTTTGGGGCTTGACACACAAAATACATTTCAGCGATATTTTTTTAGAAGTCCATTGAAATCATTCGGATGGGGGCTGGTGACTACAGCTACTATTCGATCTAGCACCATCACTACCTCCTTGGTTGTGCCCCTGGTAGCTCAAAAAGTTGTAAAATTAAGGGAAGCTGTCCCCTTTATTTTGGGAGCAAACATTGGCACCACCATCACCGCCTTTATTGCAGCCATATTCAACTCAAACAGTGCTATCAGTATAGCCATCGCTCATTTTCTATTCAACTTATTTGGGGTTATTCTATTTATGATTGTCCCCTACGTCAAGGATATCCCATTAAAGTTGGCCATCCAATTTGGACGCATCACCCGTAAATACCGGCTGGCCGGATTCCTTTATATTCTTGTTATATTTTTCTTTCTACCTTTTTCACTCATCTACTTTCACAAAGATCAAACCACGTATACTGAGATTGTCTATGATAGAAATAGTTATACCACCAAAGAACAGGGAACGTATTCCGTCATCATACAGGATGGAAGGAGACTTTCAGAATTCACCTGGATGTATTATGACGAGATTGGGGGTAAAGTTGAACCAACTCAGATTCAGTCTGTCTACAGAAGAAAAGATGTGTTGCTTATTGAAAATGAATTGTATGAATTTAAGGAGGAGGGTTATTGCAGAACCAACGAAGTAAGGGGACGATCTTATGAACTGTGTATCGACAAAATTCTACCTGATTTTTCCATTAAGAATCTACAATTCGACTCGGTTTTTGTTTTTAGAAAATTCCCGATTAACCATAACCAACAAGATTCCACCACCTCTTTGATTTATATCAGTCCTGCCTTAAATCTGGTCGTGAAAAGGGAAAGACTTGACAAGAATGGAATCCTTATTGAAACCGATATAGTGACATCCATTGAAACCAAATAGCCTGAAGTATCAAACAGCATCCATATAAAAAATGGCTTTTTAGGGCCGACTAACCCATGTTTGAAATCCTATTTTGTTATATTGCTAGTTGATCGTTATGGAAGGAATAAAAGAAACAATTTTAAAGTTTTTGAGAATTGATGGCCTCGTTGATAACCTGTCGGGTTATATAGAAGCCCGTGTAAAGTTGCTCAAAATTGAAATTAAGGAAGATGTAGCCAAAGTCCTTTCAAAAGGATTGGTTCACCTTGCCATTTTCTTTTTTGTTTTTCTCTTTTTGATATTCTTCAGTATTGGAATTGCCTACTACATCAATACTTTTTTCAATAATAACTTTGAGGGGTTTTTGATAGTTGCAGGGTTCTACTTCCTGCTCTTCATTCTGTTCCTTTCCTTCAGAAAAGGTATTGACAAAAAATTTGAAAAATATTTCTCAGAAATTATTAAAAATCGTGAAGAGTAGCTTTTATGAAATTACCGGCGACATCAGACCTTGAGAAGAAAAAACTACTTGAAGCATCCAACAGACACAAAACTGCCCTGGAAGAAGAGGTTAAATCAATATCACATACGGCAGAAAAGGCCATCACCAATGCGTTATTTATCGGTGGCGCACTTGCCCTAACCTATCTTGTGGTTTCTCAGGTAGCCGGCTCTAAATCGCGCAAGAAAAAGAAACAAAAACAAAAAGATGAAAGTGGAGGCGGAATAGATGACTTGAAAGAATCTACACCACCATCATTTCTCTCGCATGTTGGAGAAGTTATAATCACTCAGGCCACGATGGCCATATTGGAATTAGCTAAAGAAAGACTCGCTACTTATCTGGACAGTAGAAAAAATACAGATGATAATTCTTGATGCTCTTATTGAAAAAAGCAAACTCGGGAAAAAATCAATTGCCGTATTAATTGACCCCGATAAAGTAGACGATACTGCTAAACTAAGCACATTGGTCAATTTAGCCGGTGAAAATTGTGTGGACTACTTTTTGGTAGGTGGAAGTTTAATTACATCAACCAACTTGTCTGAAGTAATTGCCTGCATTAAGGAATCCGCAACCATCCCAGTAATTATTTTCCCGGGCAGTTCGATTCAAATTGATCCTGGTGCCAATGCAATCTTTTTTCTTTCTTTAATTTCAGGTCGCAATCCTGACCTGTTAATCGGACAACACGTAATTGCCGCTCCGATCTTGAAAAATACACAACTGGAGATAATTCCTACCGGATACATGTTGATCAATTCAGGCAAGACCACATCAGTAGCTTACATCAGCAACACCACACCAATACCTGATGACAAGTATTCATTGGCTGCCTGCACCGCCCTGGCAGGAGAAATGTTGGGTTTAAAACTTATCTATCTGGATGCGGGAAGCGGAGCAGAAAAAGAGATCACATCGAGAATGATTTCAACAATACGAAAATCAGTAAAAGTGCCGTTGATCGTTGGTGGTGGCATTGATTCTTCAAGAAAAGCGCTCAATGCATTGGAAGCCGGCGCTGACATGATCGTGATTGGTAATGCGCTGGAAAAAAATCCCAACCTGTTAATTGAGATTTCAGACAAAGTTTATGACTGGAACCAGTCCATTGAAACCAATAAAAATTAGCGTAGCAACTCCCTGGAAATAACCATACGTTGGATTTCCGAAGTCCCCTCATAAATCTGAGTAATTTTTGCGTCACGCATCATTCGCTCGACATGATATTCTCTTACGTATCCATAGCCACCGTGAATCTGAACAGCTTCGGTAGTAACTTCTTGTGCAATTTGAGAAGCATACAACTTCGCCATAGCTGCCGCTTTTACAAAATTCTTTTTATCATCCTTCAGGTATGCCGCTTGCCAAATAAGCAACCGGGCTGCATCAATTTTGGTGGCCATATCAGCAAGTTTGAATTGTATCGCCTGATGTTCTGATAAATGTTTGTTAAATGCCTTTCTTTCTTTCGAATATTTCAATGCGAGCTCGTAAGCACCTGCTGCTATACCAAGCGCCTGAGATGCAATTCCTATTCTGCCGCCATTGAGCGTGGTCATCGCAAATGTAAACCCAAAACCATCTTCACCAATTCGATTTGCCTTTGGAACTATTACATCCGTAAACATCAACGAGTGGGTGTCCGATCCCCGGATACCCATTTTGTCCTCCTTCTTGCCTACCACAAATCCTTCCATCTCCCGCTCCACAATCAACGCGTTTATTCCTTTGTGTTTTTTAGTCGGATCCGTTTGGGCTATCACGATGTAAATACCTGCGCTATTCCCATTCGTTATCCAATTTTTGGTTCCATTCAAAAGGTAATAATCTCCTTTATCTTCTGCTGTGGTGCGCTGGCTGGTAGCGTCAGATCCTGCCTCTGGCTCCGAAAGACAAAAAGCTCCGATTTTTTCGCCTGTCGCCAGCTTTTTCAAATATTTCTCTTTTTGCTCCTCCGTGCCAAATTGTTCAAGTCCCCAACATACCAATGAATTATTTACAGACATACAAACGGAAGCCGAGGCATCAATCTTAGAAATTTCCTCCATAGCAAGCACATACGAAATGCTATCCATGCCTCCGCCATTATACTTGGGATCCACCATCATTCCCATAAAACCTAAAGCCCCCATGCGTTTGATTTGCTCTGCCGGAAACTTTGCTTCTATATCTCTTTCTACTACACCCGGCAGTAACTCAGCGTTGGCAAACTCCCTGGCTGCATCCCTCACTGCTCGTTGTTCTTCTGTCAATTCAAAATTCATGGGCTATTAGATGTAAAACTTCAACAAAAAAACAGGCCTGAGGTTTTGGTCTCAGGCCTGCAATTTAAAAGAATTTAGCTAATGTCGTTAGTCTCTGTTGCCTCCCAGAAACATCATTACCCAAAACAATAAACTAGCAAGCGCACCGACAGCGGCAACCAAATAGGTTTGAGCAGCCGTATCCAGGGCATCCTTCGCCATGGAGTGTTCACTGGAATTTACAATGCTCCTTGTTTGAATCCAGGCCAACGCTCTTTTGCTGGCATCGTATTCAACCGGTAGTGTTATGAAGGCAAAAAGAGTAAAGACGAGGTTACACCCAACAATTAACAAGATCGCAGTTGGAAGTGCATTATAGATGAAGGCACCCCCAAAGAACAATGCCATCATTACAAATTGCTGAATGGTACCACTTATACTTTGAAGCGGCACCATAGCCGACCTGAATTGCAACATGCTGTAGGCTGTTGCGTGCTGAACGGCGTGACCGCATTCATGGGCTGCTACGGCAGTGGCAGCCGCATTTCGGCCATGATACACAGGCTCACTGAGGTTAACGGTTTTATTAGCCGGATTGTAATGGTCGGTTAACTCTCCGGATACGCAGGTTACTTTTACATCCTGAATCCCGTTGTCAGCCAGCATAAGCCGGGCTACATCGGCACCTGTCAAATCCTTGGCCAGTTGAATCTGTGAATACTTTCTAAACTTGTTTTTTAATCTTGAACTCACCATCCAGCTTACCAGCATGGTGACTCCAATGATTACATAATATAACATCATATGGTTTTCAATTAAGTCTTTCTAATCTTTTCTATTAACCGTGAAGTGGAATAACCGGATACAAAATCAATGGTTTTAACCACTCCTCCATTTTTTTGAACAACTTCCGCGCCAACGATATTTTCTGCCAAATAGTCACTCCCCTTTACAAGTATATCGGGCAAAAGCTCAGAAATCAAGGCCAGAGGCGTGTCTTCATCAAAAAATACAACCAAATCTACGAACTGTAATGATGCCAAGATCCGCGCCCTGGAATTCTGATCCTGGATGGGTCTGTCAGGCCCCTTAAATCTGTTTACAGATGAATCTGTATTAAGTCCGATCACAAGTCTGTCCCCCATAGACCGGGCCTTTTCAAGATAATCCACGTGACCCAAATGCAAAATATCAAAGCAGCCATTGGTAAAAACAACTTGTTCTCCCTTTTGGCGCCATCGCTGCACCAAATGTTTTGCATTGGTCCAATCCTTTATCTTATTTTTTATTTCTTCCATCCCATCTTCCAATAACTAATTACTAAAGATAGCACTCCAAAGACGATCATAATGAACGTTTGCCAGGCATGAAAGATAAAAACAAAAGCAATCGCATCCCCCTTTGGCATATTATAAAGTAGAACCAAACCCAGCGGAACCAACGTATGGTAGGAACCTGCACCCCCCGGTAATGGAGCTGCCATAGCAATGGCACCAATTGCAAAAAGTATAAGCACCGCACCCCAGCCCAGCGTTTCTGTTTCCGGAAAGGCCATGATAACTAAGTAACTCGTAACAAAGTAAAGAAACCATATAAGGAGAGATAACCCAACAAAAGCCCAGGGATGCTCTTGTGTAAACACTGACAACAATCCACTTTTAAATCCAATAAATATCTTTTTTACCCTTTCGCTCTTTCTCAGAAAGTAATAAAGACCTATAAAACCAATTAAGATGATTATTCCTATTATCAACCACTTGTACATACCTGATCGCCCGTCTCCAATAGGTAGTTCGCCAATAAAAGCCATGAGCTTATCCCACTCTACAACAAATGATAATGCGATCAACAGTACCAAACATACTACATCTACAATTCGCTCCGCCACTACAGTGCCGAAAGAAATTTCCAATGGTGTGCGCTCCAATTTCAAGAGGTTATAACAACGAGAAATCTCTCCTCCACGTGGCACGGCCAAATTAACGAGATAGCCAATCATCAGTGATAGAAAGCTGTTGACAATCCCTACTTTGTGTCCGGTAGGTACAAGAAGCATTTTCCAACGATAAGCCCTTACGAGATGACTAAGTATGGCAATTACTGCCATAGCCATCAAATACCATTTGTTTGATCGCTCCCATGTCTTCCAAATAAATTCTCCCCTGCTTTCCCCCTCAACAGGTGGAATCGTACGAAGAGAAAGCCATAAAAGAACCGCAGCCAATAAAAGCATGGCCGAGTATTGCAAAATGAATTTCAATCGCGATCTCAATAGTCTATTCAAAAATCATGTTGTCGATTAGCCTCACTCCATTAACGTAAGAAGCGGTTAAAACAATACCCTGATTGAGTTTACTTGCATTTTGTAACGGTTGCAGGGTCATTCTGTCCACCAATTCAAAATATTCCAATTGCATTCCCTCCGTTTTTCCGAATCGATTCTCCACCTCTTCACGAATGATTGAAAACGCAATCCCATTCTTTAGTTCTCCAACAGCGTAACGCAGGCTTTTATACAGCAATAAGGCTTTGTCTTTATCTACTTCTGTAAGTCGTTGATTTCTGGAGGACAGCGCTAACCCGGATGGCGACCTGGCAATAGGCACACTGCGAAGTGCAATCGGAAATTTTAGTTCTTCCGTAAGCTGATTTATGATTAGAAATTGCTGATAATCCTTTTGCCCAAAGTATGCCTGGTCAGGCTGAATAATGTTAAATAATTTTGAAACAACCAGGGCCACCCCGCTAAAATGACCAGGTCTGTATTTGCCCTCCCATACTTTATCCAAACCGCCAAAGTCGAACTTTATAGGTTGTGAGCCTGAATACATTTCTGCATTGACCGGAGCAAACAAAATATCGCAACCTTCGCCTTTAAGCTGACTTATATCGGCATCGAGAGTTCGGGGGTATTTATCCAGGTCTGTGGAATTAGTAAACTGAGTGGGATTGACATAAATCGAACTGATGGTCAGGTCATTTTCAGCCTTTGAGGCCCTGATTAAGGCTAAATGACCTTCATGCAGAGCCCCCATGGTTGGCACCAGCCCGATAGAAATACGTCTACTCCTTTTTTTTCTTAAAAAGGCCCTTAAAGGCTCAATTTCTCTGAAAATCTCCATCTAGGGCCATTTTGAATGGGCTGCAAAGGTAAGGGGCTTTGAATTTATTTAAGTTGAATAAGGGCCAAATTTTGCGTATTTTTGTGGCTCTATTTTCCATTCCGTTCAAAAAACTCAAAAATATGTCAAAACTCCGTATTCTTTATGTAGCCAGTGAGATCAATCCCTTCCTTCAAACGTGTGAAGTTTCAGATTTCGTGAGAAAACTTCCACAAGCCATGCAAGAAAAGGGAATGGAAATAAGAATACTGGTACCAAGATTTGGCCTAATCAACGAACGCAAAAACAGGCTACATGAAGTAGTACGTCTTTCGGGTATCAATATTGCCGTAGGGGATGAAGAGAAACCCCTGATCATAAAAGTAGCTTCAATTCCAAATGCCAAGCTTCAGGTTTATTTTATAGACAACGAAGACTATTTCCATCGCAAATCCGTATTCCACGATAAGGAAAATAAATTCTATGAGGATAATGATGAAAGAGCCATTTTCTTCTGCAAGGGCGTAATTGAGACAGTGCGCAAGTTGGGCTGGGGCCCTGATATTGTTCATTGCAATGACTGGATCACCAGTTTTATTCCCTTGTATTTGAAAACCACCTATAAGAACGATCCTTTGTTTAAGGCGACAAAAACCGTTTTCACTATTTACAACAATAGTTTCAATCACAAATTCAAAGGTGATCTGATGGGTAAAGTGAAGATGATGGATATTGAAGACAATATGTTGGGCCATCTCAAAACGGGGGATTATGAAGGATTCATTAAACTTGGTGCTCAGTTTTCGGATATAGTTTCCGTAGGAGGAGACAATAAAAAGCTGGAAGGGTTAGTTAAGAAAATAAAAGAGAAAAAGATTGAGACGATTGAGAAAGACGATAATTACACAGAATCGTATTACAACCTATATAATGAACTGGTGGGGTAGAATTGCGGGGCTCGCGCTCCTTGCGCTTTTTTTTATTGTGGCCTGCACGGAAGACGAAGAAGGCCTGAATGGGTTTAGGTCAGGCGCCAATAAGTTCAAAGTCACTTTTGCAGAACTGGAGATGGAGTCATCTGTGATGACTGTAGATTCCCTATTGACATTCAGTGACCCCAACCAAACATTGGAAAGGAGACTATTGGTTGGCCGCTATGTGGACAACCGATTTGGTGAAATCAGTGCTGAAGCCTTCACCCAGTATGGGCCACTGCAACCTACCGTTATTATTCCCCAAAATGCGGAGGTTGTATCCGCATTCCTTGTTTTGAGTTTTGATTTTTATCAATATGGGGGCAATGAAGTGTCCAACAATACATTTACAGTCCACGAATTGCTGGACAGTATCCCGCCCGCAAACCCCTTCGAATTGCCATTGAACATCGGGAGGGTTCCAAACTATCAACCCTATTATTTCAATACCAGTATCCCGTTCGACCCTACACCCATAGGCTCAGCGACTTTTCAGGTCAACCCCGAGAATTTTAGAAAAACGTTGGATGATATTAGAAACAATCCGTCAGCCTTGAACCACAAAACCATTGACTCTCTGGAAATCCAACTCAATGAAGATTTTGCGACCCGGCTTTTCGAATTTGCCAGAGGACAATCCGAGGATTACAAAAACCAAAGAAGGTTTAGAAGGATTTTCAAAGGCCTGGCCATCAGGCCTTCTGGCAGCGACACGAAAGTTATCGGTTTCAACCCCCAAATTGACTCCACTGCATTTACCAAGTCGAGAATCATAATCAACTACGATGAGGTAAACGCAGGAACAGGGGAAAAAATACGTCGGATTTTAGAATATTCCCTTTTCAGATTAACAACGAATACAGTCGTATTCGGCTTCAGCAAGATCGATGCAGACAGGTCAGGCACTCCCTTAAGCGTACTTTCAACTCCCAATATTGAATCAGAGGTTGATGCCAACCGGTATTATCAATCGGGAAACCCGGTAACAACCAAAGTGTCTTTTGACAAGTTCTTGGAATTTACCGACACCATTCCTAACCTGATTTTCAACTCCGTTGAATTTTCAATCGAAGTGGATGACGCGGAGACTTTTGACCCTCCTTCCAAGCTTCGGCTCAGGTACCTCACAGACATTAACGAACCTTTGAATTTTTTCAGCGACAAACCTAGTGAGCAACAATTCCCCTTCTACCCTGCATCCATGACACAGGATGAATCCGGCTGGTTCATTATTGGCCAGCGGTTGAACGCCAACACAGTCGGAAATCTTTTTGATATCAACTACGATCCCATAGCCAGACGGTATTCCGGTGACTTGACGGATTTTTTTCAAACGTTGTTTAATATTAAAGACGAACGATTCCGGTATACTGAGTTCGCCCTTACTGCCAGAATCCCGTTGGAAGGATTGTCTGTTAACCGAACTGTTTTCAAAAAAGAAAACATTAAATTAAAAATCTTTTATACCGTTCCTATTTTAAACAACAGCCCTCAATAATTTTATGTGTGGAATTGTAGCTTATCTAGGCCCACGTCAGGCACAAGAAGTTATCATCAAAGGGTTAAAGCGACTCGAATATCGCGGCTATGACAGCGCAGGCATAGCCTTAATGAATGGTGGGCTTAACGTTTACAAAAAGAAGGGAAAGGTATCGGAATTAGAGTCTACCCTTAAAGGTCTTGACCTGAAAAGTCATATCGGCATGGGACACACGCGATGGGCTACCCACGGTGAACCTAACGATGGAAATGCGCACCCACATTACTCTGCCACAAAAAAACTCGCTATCATTCACAATGGTATCATTGAAAATTACAGTTCTCTTAAACAAGACCTGATACGGAAAGGACACACCTTTCAAAGCGATACAGACACTGAAGTCTTCATTCATTTTATTGAAGACATCAAGGACAATGAAAATTGCTCTCTGGATGAAGCGGTAAGACTCGCCCTTACTAAAGTGATAGGCGCATATGCCATCGTGGTGATGTCATTGGAAGATCCGGAACTGCTCATAGCGGCCAGAAAAGGCAGCCCGCTGGTGATTGGTGTTGGTAAGGATGAATTTTTCATGGCCTCCGATGCTACACCCATTATTGAATACACCAATGAAGTTATCTATTTGAATGATCAGGAAATTGCAATTATCAAAGATGGTGAACTGACAATCAAAGACACTTCCAATCTCCCATTGACGCCCTATGTTCAGATAGTGGATATGGAATTGGAAGCCATTGAAAAAGGTGGATTTGAGCATTTCATGTTAAAAGAAATTTTCGAACAGCCTCGTTCCATTTTAGATTGTATGCGTGGCCGGCTGGATGCCAACTCAGGCAGGTTGGTGCTGGGGGGATTAAGGGAGTATGTAAACACCTTGGTTAATGCTGAACGCATTGTAATTATTGCCTGCGGTACTTCATGGCATGCGGGATTGGTGGCAGAATATTTCTTTGAAGAAACATGCCGCATACCGGTAGAGGTCGAGTATGCTTCCGAATTCAGATACCGAAACCCAATTATTCACGAAGGTGATGTTGTAATTGCCATTTCTCAGTCAGGTGAAACAGCCGACACGCTGGCTGCCATTGAATTGGCAAAATCGAAAGGCGCGATCATCTTTGGTGTTTGTAATGTTGTCGGCTCATCCATTCCTCGCGCTACACATGCCGGTGCCTATACACACGCAGGCCCTGAAATTGGCGTGGCCAGCACAAAAGCCTTTACTGCGCAGCTCACTGTGTTGTATATGATCGCCCTGATTGTTGCCCAGAAAAAAGGGTCGATCAAAGAGCAAAAGTTTCGTGAGCTTTTGGTGGAGATGGAGAATATTCCTGACAAGGTTGAGAAAGCTTTGAAGCTCAATGATCAGATACTTCACATTGCCGACACGTTTAAGGACTCTACCAATTTTCTTTATTTAGGGCGAGGTTATAATTTCCCGGTTGCCCTTGAAGGCGCATTGAAATTAAAAGAAATTTCCTATATTCATGCAGAGGGATATCCGGCAGCGGAAATGAAGCATGGGCCTATCGCACTTATCGATGAAGAAATGCCTGTGGTGTTTATTGCTACCAAAGACAGCTCATATGAAAAAATTGTATCCAACATTCAGGAGGTAAAAGCACGCAAGGGAAAAGTAATTTCAGTGGTGACTGAAGGAGACACTGAAATCAGAAAAATGTCTGAATATGTCATTGAAATACCACCAACACTAGAGCCCTTAATGCCTTTGCTCTCCGTGGTTCCACTTCAATTGCTTTCGTACCACATGGCGGTATTGCGTGGTTGTAATGTTGACCAGCCGCGAAATCTGGCTAAGTCAGTGACCGTTGAGTAGTTAGTCGTTGCAGGTATTCTCTTTTTAGCAAGGCACAAATCCGGTATCGCTCATTACCGGTATCCTTGTAAACGGCATCCAGCAACTCGCAAATATGATCTATGCCGATTCGTTCACCCCATTCAAACGGCCCATAGGGATAGTTGGTTCCCAACTTCATACCCACATCAATATCCTCTTTGGAGGCTGTTCCCTCTTCTAGTGTAAAATAAGCTTCATTAATGATCATAAAAATAACACGTGGCGTTACCATACCCACACGATCGTCAACTGCTAAATATTTGGTTTGAAGTTTTTCACAATAAACCCTCAAAGTATCAGCCGTGTTTTGGTTAAGCATGGCTACTTCAAGAATCTCCCGGGTCAAAAAAGTAGGAAGTCCATTAAATCCGAAAAGTGTACAATGAATTTTCCCGGCAAAGTTGGCTAACAAATTAATCAGGCTGGTTTTAGGTGTATTTAGAAAGGCAACCACTTTGGGGTGATCTCTATAAACTTCCATCTGATCCGGAAATTTATCAATCACAAAGTCAAAGATCACATCCGACCCGCCAAAAAATTTTTCAGCCGCCTGATGTCCTCCCGCCACTTGGTAAGAATGAATCTTACCAAATTTAGCTTTGGATTCATTCAAATGATGATCATTGCCTATCACAAGAATATTCATGGAGCCAAGGGGGTTGAATCATTTTTTATGATATTTGATCAAAAGTAACAAACAAGCAGGTATGGCAAAAGAAGTAGTATATTCCCCAAAAGCTCCTGAGCCCATAGGACCCTATAGTCAGGCTATCAAGTCAGGCAACACCTTATTTGTATCCGGGCAGATACCCATTGATGCCGCTACCGGTCAATTGATTTCGGGTGACATCACCGGAGAAACACACCAGGTGATGAGAAATTTGCAAGCTATTCTGGAAACTGCGAGCATGGATTTTTCACATGTGGTGAAGTGCTCCATCTTTCTCAAAAACATGAATAATTTTCCGAAGGTAAATGAAGCCTACGGCCAGTATTTCACTTCGGCTCCCCCGGCGCGTGAGACGGTCGAGGTCAGCCGACTGCCAAAAGATGTAAATGTTGAAATTTCCTGTATTGGGGTGAAGTGACGTTACTCCCAAATCACTATGAAACGTTCGTCCTTACAAGGCCTTCTGAGTATGTCTTAGGCAAGATCGCGGAGGTGACTTCACCAAAGTCACTTATGGAAAACCAGGAAGGCAACAACGCCCTCTTTACCGGTTGGTTTGGTGAGAACCGTTTTAGGATTTCAATGAAAATCATTAAGCCAAATAACTATGTTCCATTGGTAATTGGCAAGATTGAAAATACCTCATCGGGAAGTTTGTTGTTTATCAACTATACGCTCTTTCCTTCCACAAAAATGTTCTTCATTTTTTGGAATCTCTTCATTTTGCTGGTGGGAATTATTGCGGGCTATCAATATGAAAATCTTGCCTACCCGGCAATTGCTTTTGCCTTGATTAGTTTAATTCAGTGGATTACCTGGTCAAATTTTAAAATTCAACTCAGATTTACACGCCAATTACTTTTGCGTGTGCTCATCTGATGATGAGTGTAGGACATTCCCCCAGCACACCCTTTAATTCCCTGAAGGGGCCGCGCGCGCAGGAGGTTCTCCCTCTAGGGAGTCAGAGGGTTCTCCCTTTAGGGAGTCAGAGGGTTCTCCCTTTAGGGAGTCAGAGGG